>CAWUIT010000048.1:0-14022 GCA_963922345.1 uncultured Dokdonia sp.
CGTGGCATCTGAAAAATCAAAAATAGCCTGACCATCGCTGTCGGTGTCGCATTCATTGTACTCTAATAGAAAATCGTCTAAGATATTAGTGGTGTCTACTTCTAAATCTATTTGGCCTTGTCTAGAACATCCATTTGAATTTGTAATTGTGACAAAAACACTATCATTATTAACGGTTTGATTGGTATAATTTGTTGGATCTACAATAGGGTTATTACCAGAATCGAAATAAACAAAAGTTTCATTATCAGAATTGCTGCTGAGTAGTGATTCAGCTTCTGTGAGATTAAATGGAGAAAAGCCATCTGCGTCTACGTCACATTGAAATAAATCTACCGGGCTGTTTATTACTGGTAATTCATTAACTATGATATTAAATTGGACTGTTGCAAAGCAATTAGCATTTGAATTATCCTCCACCCTCGCGTAAATGGTTTCACTATCAGTTGTACTGTTTGTATATGGAAGTGAAAGTGCATTTGTTGCGGTGGATGCATCCGTAGGATCATCGTAGTATGTTACTGAATAATCCGATGGATCTTGACCATCTAATATAATAGAATTGAGAGAGGCCAGATCGAAGCTTGTGAAACCATTGGTGTCATCACCATCTGTATCATCATCACAAAGTTCAAAATCTGCAGGAGTGGCAGCTGTAGTTTCATTACCTACTCCTATACTAAATGATGTAAAAGCAGCACACGCTGCATTACCGGGGTTAATTACTCTAACAAAGATGGTTGCATCTCCAGTAATGTAGGCATCGGTATTCATCAGTGGGTTGTCTCCAGAATTCGCATCAGCTTGAGATAAATGAAATGTGAGTAACACATTCATTGGGTCCTGGCTTCCTAGTAGATTAGGAATTTGCGCATCAAGATCAAAAACTTCTGTCCCGTTGCCAGAACTATCGTCACACACAAATATGTCGTCGATTATATTTACAAATGGGTTTTCAAAGATTTCAACATCTGTTTCAAATAGAGATGTCTCTCCATCAACTACTACTTCTACACTTACCGTATAAATACCAGGAGCTGAAAAAACGTGTATTGGGTTTTCAAGGGTAGAGGTGTTATCTGCACCTGTAGATGGATCACCAAAATCCCAGTTTAGTGTATCAACAGTTTCATTTAGCGAGAACACTGTATTATCTCCAAAGCAAACATCATTTACAATAATGTTTGCGATAAAAAAGCTTTGTATAAAAGGCGGTAGCCCATACACGGCGGTTCGCCCTGAAAGATTTACTGAACTTACCTGATAATCAACTAGTGCTGCTGGTTCATTAGGTTGATTAATAACGTCCAGAGCTGAGCCTGGTCTAGAAATATATATTTTCCCATCAACTGCTAGTTGCATCTGACCCATAGCTGTTGACGTATCATCAAATACTACGGTCTCACTAGCTACTATATCCGCCTCAGAGCCAGCAGCGGTATCATATTGAAATATGGTTGTAGATCCCACTGCAAAATCTGGCAATGTTGCATATACATATTGACTATCTGGAGAAAACTCTACTCCATAAACATATCGAGCTCCAGGATTAGGAGATGGTGTAAGTAACGTTCTCTGATTAGAAACCAGACCTGTTGATGCATCAAAATCAAATAACTGAAAGACAATAGCATCTCCACCTCTTCCCAGTGCTAGTTTAGTGCCATCTGGAGAAATTTTGATTTGTCCGATGGTGTTGTCTGTTCCTACGCCAGTCAAAACATCACCAGTCGCGCTTATCACAGGTGTCGTATTTACTCCTGCTGCAGAAATGTTATAGGAAATGAACTCATTGCTATTCACACGGTGACTTACCACCCAAAATTCATTTGCCCCCGTTCTTTTAACTGCAGTAATTTTTTCTGAAACCGGAGCATCTAAAAGAATATTCTTATTTGTGTTAATAGCACCAAGACCACCGTCCAGCGTCATATCTACCTCAGAATACTGTAGGCCATTAGGTCCTCCTGTATCATCTACTGTAAACAAGTAGTATAAATTGCTATTGTTTGGTGCAGGAACGATCAAGGCAGAATGTGTACTACTCGAGTCACCATTTAAACCATTACCATTGGGCATAACTTGATGATTTCGGTTCCAAACCTGTCTCCCATCTGAGTAAAATAAGAGATCACCTTGAGGTGTTGATATAGAGCTACAGCCCTCAAAGGTATTTAAAGCTCCATCCGTTAGAGCTACTGGAGCACCTGTTGAAAAGTTAAGGCCTGCATTATTGCCAAAGTACCAATAATCCGTTTCGCCTTGAGCGAAAGAAGCTTGTGCAATAAGTAACGAGAGTAATAGAAGTACGTAGTTAAACTTAGAAATAGTGAATTTCATCCGTTGGGGGATATTTTATTGATAAGTAGGTTTTATCTCTAAAATACGTCGTTTTTAATTGCCCTACAGCGTATTAAGAGAATCGCAAGATAAAAAAGAAATATGTGTAACTTTAAAAAATCTATTAAGATGTTTCCTACAAGAGTAAGTAGATTCTTACTTATTTCGAACTTTTTTCTCCCATTTCCAAGCAGAAGCCATTGCCTCGTCAAGATTGCTTTGGGCCTTCCAGCCTAATTCATTATTAGCCTTATTTGTATCTGCATAAGCTGCAGTGATGTCTCCATCACGTTTATCTACAATTTTATATTTAAGATTTTGTTGTGCAACTCTTTCAAATGATTTTATCACTTCCAAAACAGAACTTCCAGTTCCAGTTCCTACATTAAAAACTTCATAGTTAGAGATGTTGCTTTGAGATATCAATCTCTCGAGAGCAACTACGTGTGCTTTGGCAAGATCTACCACGTGAATATAATCCCTTATCGCTGTACCATCTGGTGTTGGATATGTGTCGCCATATACAGAGAGTTGATCTCTTAATCCTATGGCTGTTTGGGTTATAAATGGGACTAAGTTTGCCGGGACACCTATGGGTAACTCTCCAATAGCTGCAGATGGATGTGAACCAATGGGATTGAAATATCGCAGAGCAATAGCCTTGAGCTGGCTTTGAGCTTTACAAGTGTCTCTTATAATTTCTTCTCCTATTTGCTTAGTGTTGCCATAAGGAGACTCAGCCGTTTTAATGGGTGCATCTTCGGTAATGGGCAACTCATCTGCCTGCCCATATACAGTACAAGAGGAGCTAAAGATAAATGACGTATTTTCTTGTTTACATAGTTCTTGGAGGATGTAAATAAGTGTACTTAAGTTGTTTTCGTAATATAACAACGGATTTTGAACACTCTCTCCAACGGCCTTAGAAGCAGCAAAATGTATTAAACCATCAATATCTTGATGCCTGTTAAAGAAATCTTGAACTTTATCTTTATTCCTAAGGTCAAATTTTTCGAATTCTGGCATTTTACCTGTAATGGACTTGATGCCATCGAGTACCGCTTCTGATGAGTTTGAACAGTCATCTATAATTAATACATCATAGTTTTTATTCTGAAGTTCTACCACCGTATGTGAACCTATAAAACCTAAACCGCCTGTAACTACAATTTTCATAGGACTATGTCAACTTATTTAAAAACTCTTCTCTTGTTTTGATTTTGTAAAGATGCAAAACTAAGAGTAATGGATGAGTTTTTGCTTTCGCGAAAGCGTAATTCTTTAAAAAATAAGATACGTACTTAGAACGAGTAGCATAATTAAGGCACCCACTACCCAGGCATATTTCCAAGGGGTAGTGTCTATAGCCTCTGTTCTTTGCGGGATGTAAATGTCTTTCTTAGGTTTTATGGCACCTACCAATAGCATAATTGCAATATTTACTAGAAATAAAATTCCCATTACATGTAAGAAATGTGGAAAAGCTTCTGCTTTTATGATGGCAAGTTGGCCAGCATCTGTGATTCCATTTGCTGCAGCTTGGGCAAGTGCTTCCTCCTGATACATTGGTCTTAAAAAGATGGTGCATATATACATAATAACACCGCCTATCATTACAATTTTTGCCCCTATTGCTGGTACTTTTTTTGTTATAATGCCTACAAGTACTACTGCAAGTATAGGTACAGATAAACTACCTAACGCTTGTTGAATATAATCAAATAGTCCAGCCGGAGCATTTGCAATGAAAGGAGCAATGATCATAGCGACAAGAGCAACTCCAAGACCAAAGATTTTACCTGCTTTTACTGCTCTGTGCTCGCTTGCCTCTCGATTAAAGAATTTTTTATAGAGGTCAAAGCCAAACAGTGTGGCGCTACTGTTTAATAAACTATTAAAAGAACTTAAAACAGCTCCGAATAGTACAGCTGCAAAGAATCCTACCAGAGCTGGTGGGAGAACCTCTTTTACTAAAGATGGATATGCTTTATCTGCACTATCGAGGTTGCCATCAAAATAATGCCAAGCTATAATACCAGGAAGTACAACGATGATCGGGATTAGAAACTTAACAAACGCAGCAAGCATCATCCCTTTTTGCCCTTCTTTTAAACTTTTTGCTCCAAAAACACGTTGAAGGATGGCCTGGTTTGTACCCCAATAATACATTTGAGCAATCATCATTCCTGTGAATATAGTCCCAACAGGGATGGATGATGTTACATCTCCTGTTACGTCAAATTTATCTTGGTTTTCTGTCCACAACTCATTTAGTCCCGCACCTACGCTACCGTCACCTATTAACTTAAGCCCGAAGTAGGGGATTAAAAGCCCTCCTATGAGAAGGCCTATTGCATTTACTAAGTCAGAAACTGCAACTGCTTTAAGGCCACCAAAAATGGCATAAATAATACCAATTATACCGATACTCCATACACAAAGCGTAATTGTTGCACCATCTGATAAGCCAAGCATTGTAGGTAAATCAAACATAGTACTGAACGCTAAGGACCCTGAATACAAGATGGTCGGGAGTAGCACAATACCGAAAGCAATTAAAAATAAGATTGAAAGTATAGCCTTAGTGTTTTCGTCAAATCGCTCTTCTATAAATTCTGGAATTGTAGTAATTCCTTTATGCATGTATTTGGGCAAGAAGTAGACTGCTGTTATTACCATGGCAATAGCGGCAAGTGTTTCCCAGGCCATAACAAGGATTCCTTCTGAAAACGCTTGACCATTAAGACCTACAATTTGCTCTGCAGAGAGATTTGTGAGTAATAATGAACCTGCAATAGTAAGTGCTCCGAGACTTCGACCTCCTAGATAATATCCATCTGCGCTTTTTTCGTCAGTACCTCGTGTTTTCCACCAGGCGTAACCTGCTACTAACAATGTAAATCCAAGAAATGAAATGAGTCCCATATAATTATGCTTTTATCAGTGTAAGGTCTAAAATATGACATTTTAGCATAATATTAAGACTTACATTGAGAACCTTTTTACTACAACGTTTTCGTTTGTACATCTAATTAGTACGATAGAGCGAAGGTTTCGGTATTTAAAATCAACTAACTATTTGATAAGTAGCGACTTAATTTTGTTATTTTACGTTAAAAGAAGATTATAGGTGGTATGAGATCAATTTTGGGAAAGAGTACTTTTTCGCGAAAGCGTTATTACATTAAATTACTTACTCGAACTCTAGTTTATAATACTCGCTTGCATCTTGTAGTAAGACGTCGAGGTATTTATTTTCTTGGATGACGCGAGATTCGTCCCAACCTAAATACCGTATCATATCTTCTTGGACGAGATTGCGATATTGATGAACCGAATGTATGTCAAAGTATAAACGTCCTGTGCGTCTCACAAAAAAGTCTGTTAAGCTGTTGCACATCTCATGGTGCACGCTATACCAAACCTCTGCTCGTACAAGTCTTTCTTCAGGGTTTTCATTTAAAAAGAAACTCGTTTTATCTATTATGGCATCACTTTGTTTTCCGTAAGTGGTTGCAAGGTACCAGCTTTGATAAGGGTTTGAAATGCCTAATTCTTGTAGTCTCTTTTCAATTTCTTTTTGATAGGTAACTACTTCCTCAGCATTTTTTAAAGGCTCAGACGTTAAAGGAATCTTGTGTGTATAGGACTCGACAAGATGCTCTTTTTTCTTTTTGGGAACATTTTTAAGAACGCGATCTATTACACGTTGCGCCATCTTACGATACCCTGTAAGCTTTCCTCCAGCTATAGAAATCAATCCTGTCTCGGATTCAAAGATCTCATCTTTGCGGCTCAATTCTGACGGATCTTTACCGTCCTCGTGTATGAGGGGTCTCAATCCTGCCCAATTAGATTCAATATCTTCAATCTTTAAATTAAGATCACTAAACATATTATTTGTTGCATCAAGAAGATACTGTGCATCTTCTTGCGTAGCAACCACTCGATTGAGGTTTCCATTATAGTTAGTATCTGTCGTGCCAACGTATGTAGATCTACCACGAGGAATTGCAAAAATCATTCTCCCATCAGGTACGTCGAAATAGATAGATTGGGTAAGAGGAAAACGTTCTCTCGAAAAAACAATATGTACACCTTTTGTGAGGTGTAAATACTTATTATTCATCGAGTGATCTTTCTTTCTCAATAAATCTACCCAAGGACCAGCTGCAGAAACATAATTTTGCGCTTTTAATTTAAAAGTCTTCTTTGTATTGTGATCATAACATTGTAGGCTTTTGATTTTACCATTTTCATCATATTTAAATGATTTCATCTCACAATAGTTAATAATCGTAGCCCCGAATGTTGCTGCTTTCTTTAACAACTCTATCGTGAGTCTAGCATCATCAGTGCGATATTCTGCATAGTAGCCGCCTCCAACTAAATTGTCTTTATTTAAAAGCGGTTCACGAGAAGCGGTTTCATCTGCACTAAGCATTTTACGCTTGTCATCACCTTCGACATTGGCTAGAAAATCATAAACCTTTAGTCCTATGGCAGTCATCATTTTACCATAAGTTCCTCCCTCTATAAGAGGTAGAAGCATTTTTTCTGGGACTACTAGGTGTGGTGCAAGAGTATGAACAATCGCTCGCTCGCTTCCAGACTCTTTGACTAAACCGATTTCCATTTGTTTAAGATATCGAAGACCTCCGTGGATGAGTTTTGTAGACTTGTTACTTGTGCCAGAGGCAAAGTCGTTCTTTTCAATAAGGCAAACATTCATCCCTCTAGAAGATGCATCAAGTGCTATACCTGCACCTGTGACGCCACCACCAATCACTATAAGGTCAAATTTCTCCCGCTGAGCACGCGCAATTTGCGTAGGACGATCTAGCACTGAAAAACGCATTGGCATATCTTCTTGAGTAGATAGCATCTGGTTTGTACTGCTTTTTGTACGAGCTACAGCATTTTTCCAGCCTGTGTATTTTTTGGTACGTTCATACTCAGTTATCGTAGGCTCGAAGATGGTATCTATCTCACGTATTTGAGAAATATCCTTTTTATTCCAAATGCCAGCTTGAATCCCTGCTAAAAATGCAGCACCTAGCGCAGTTACTTCAAGCATCTTAGGTCTGTCTACACGCACGTTGAGTATATCTGATTGAAATTGCATCAAATAATCATTTGCTGTGGCGCCTCCGTCGACCTTTAGTGCTTTCATTTGCTTTCCAGAATCTTCAATCATTGCATCTAGGACATCACGTGTTTGATACGCAATAGCATCTACAGTAGCTTTTATTATATCATTTTTATTGGAGTCTAACGTTAGACCATAGATTGCACCTTTTGCATCCATATCCCAATACGGTGCTCCTAGTCCTGCAAATGCAGGGACCACATACAGGTCATCTGTTGCTTGCGTAGATTTACAAATTTCCTCTGTATCCTTTGCGTGATTGATAAGTTCAAGTTTATCTCTAAGCCACTGTACGGAGGCTCCTCCCACAAAGATTGATCCCTCAAGAGCATATTTTATTTTCCCATCAGGGAGGGATGCACATAAAGTAGTTAATAGCCCGTTTTTAGAGACAACGGGTTTTTTACCCGTATTCATCAATAAAAAGCACCCAGTACCGTAGGTGTTTTTTGCCATCCCTGATTTAAAAGCACCTTGACCAAATAGTGATGCCTGTTGATCTCCAGCTACCCCGCAGATAGGTATAGAGTGATTATTAATCTCTATTTCTCCAAAATTTGATGCAGAGTTTTGTACCTGAGGCATCATCGATTGTGGGATGTCAAGTGCATCTAGAAGTGTTGCATCCCATTCTAGATTGAGTATATTATAGAGTAGTGTTCTACTTGCATTGGAATGGTCTGTAGCGTGAACTTTTCCCTCGGTAAATTTCCAAATAAGCCAACTGTCAATCGTGCCAAATAAGAGATCTCCTTGCTCGGCCAATTGTCGTGCATTAGCCACATTATCGAGAATCCACTTCACTTTAGTACCAGAAAAATAGGAGTCGATAATGAGTCCTGTATTTTTGCGCACGTAATCTTCAAGATCTTGGGATTTCAGTTGCTCGCAGATATCGTTTGTACGTTTATCTAGCCAGACAATTGCATTATATACAGGTTGACCGGTATTCTTATTCCACACCACAGTTGTTTCACGTTGATTTGTGATACCTATTGCTGCAATCTCGTCGATCTTTATATCTGATGTGGCGACCACTTCTTGTAGCGTTGCTTGTTGTGCTTCAAAAATTTCTAGCGGATCGTGTTCCACCCATCCGTGTTGAGGATAATGCTGAGTAAGTTCTTTTTGAGCAATGTTTTTTATCGTTCCTAGATGGTCAAATATAATTGCTCTTGTACTTGTAGTTCCTTGATCAAAAGCAATAATGTATTTCTTCTCCATAAACGATTCTTTTTTTTTAAATGGACTCTAAAGTTACATATTAGAATCTTTATGAAATACAGCCCATTTTTAGTTTTTAAAATTATTTTTCAATCACTTAAAAGGTCTAGTACGCGCTCCATTTTCATACCGCGGGAACCTTTTATGAGTACCATACTGTCATCTGGAATTTTTAGGGAGTACGCTTTCGCGAAAGCGTCATACGTTTCAAAAACTTCTTGATCAGGGTGTGGTTGGGCTCTCGAAAAATCCATTCCGACAGCAAAAACCTTATCAATATCTAGTTGATGAGCTTGATCTAATATCGCTTGATGTTCTTGTAAAGAAGTTTTGCCTACTTCAAACATATCGCCTAAAAAAGCAATTTTAGAACCTTTGTGTACATGGAGATTTTCTAACGCAGCGGTCATACTTGTGGGGTTTGCATTATAAGCGTCTAGTATGACTTGATATTTTCCTTTTTTTATGATTTGTGACCTATTATTTTCTGGAAAATATTTTTCAATACCTGTTTTAATTTCCTCAAGTGTGAGATTAAAATAGCGACCCATTGTGATTGCTGCTGCTATATTTGAAAAGTTATAGGCGCCAGTAAGATTACTGTTTATAGTAGTTTGATCAACTTTAATAGTAAGCGAGTCAGTAGTTTTATTAAATGTTACTGGAAAATCAGCCTGAGAAGTGCCAAATGTGACTACAGACATTTTTGATGTTTTTTCTACTTGAATGGCATCATCATTATTTATAAAAGCTACTTCATCATTTGCTTTTAAAAAATCATAAAGCTCACTTTTTCCTTTAATGACGCCATTTATTCCGCCAAAACCTTCTAGATGCGCTTTGCCAAAATTTGTTATATACCCATAATTAGGTTGTGCTATTTTACAAAGCATTGCGATCTCGCCCTGGTGATTTGCCCCCATTTCGACAATACCAAGTTCGGTTTCATCTGTCATTGATAATAATGTGAGCGGCACACCTATGTGGTTGTTTAGATTGCCTTGAGTGGCGGTGGTTTTAAATTTTTCTGAGAGAACGGCGTTTATAAGTTCTTTAGTTGTGGTTTTACCATTACTTCCAGTAAGTGCTATAATAGGCACGTTGAGATACTGACGATGATAGGTTGCAAGATCTTGCAATGTTTTTAAAACATTATCTACAACAACTGTATGTTCTGTTTTTAAACTTTGATCATCTATGATTGCTAGTAGAGCACCACTGCTTACTGCTTGTGAGGCGTAGGTATTGCCGTTAAAATTATCACCTTTAAGGGCAAAAAATAGTTGACCTTCTTGTAGTGATCGAGTATCTGTACAAACGCCTTTACTATTTAAAAAATGAAAATGTAGCTCTGGTAGAGTCATAGAGGGTTAAAATATAAATTAAAAAAAAGCCCTCAATGAGGGCTTTTAAATATACTATAAAAGGAAGTTTTATCTTGCTCTTTTTCCTGTTTTTGATTTTGATCCTACGCGAGACATCGCACATCTAAAGCCGATATCATCTGTGGCCATACCTTGAGGTAAGAATCTTCTCTGTGCTGGATCTAACCAGTATGCTCTATCTCTCCAAGAACCTCCTTTGTAAACACGTACCTCATCATTTACAAGGGATGTTCTATTGTTAGACTCATCATAACGACGCTCTAGGTTACCCTCACTATCACGAGCAACTTGGTGCTGTGGGGAGTTATACATCTTTTTACCTGAGTTTGGATTTTCTGCATCTTCATTAAAAGATTCAAAATATCTAGTAGATCTTCTATCACCATCTCTGTAGTTACGGTTGTCACTAGTAGAGAATTGTGTTCTAAGATACGTTTCATTTTCATCTACCGGTACTTGGAGTATTTCTCCAGGTAAATCTCTAGCTACAATACTACCATTAGCAAGCGTGTCATAAACAATAGAATCTGTAGAAACTACTTTTACTTTTCCATCTTCGCCAATAGCATTTTTAGTATACACATTCCCTCTGTAATAATTGAAGTCGTTAAACTCATCATCTACAATAGGACGGTAGACATCTGCTACCCACTCTGAAACATTTCCAGCCATATCATATAGACCAAAATCGTTAGGTTCATAAGTTTTTACTTCTGCAGTAATGTCTGCATTATCATCAGACCAACCGGCAATACCGCCATAGTCTCCATCTCCTTGCTTGAAGTTTGCGAGGTGATCTCCACGTGTTTTACGGCTTGATGAACGTGTGTAAGATCCATCCCAAGGATATTTCTTACGACCTCTGTAAACATTGTAATTTCTTAATTCAGTAAGTCCTAGGGCAGCATATTCCCATTCTGCCTCTGTTGGTAATCTATAATTAGGTAGTAAAATACCATCAGAGCGTTGAACGAAGATGTTTGTACTGTCATTTTGTTTCATACGTCTATCACTAGAGCGACCTCCTCGTGATAAGCTATCACTACCACCATAAGCTAGCGTAGGTGCATTGAGATAGGTTTCAGTATCAAAAGTAGATCCTGCGTCTACATCAAAACGAGCACCTTTTGCCGTAAAGCCTTGTTCTTCAAGAATAAGCTCATTAACACGGTTAGATCGCCAGTTTGCGTATTCTACTGCTTGGATCCAGCTCACACCTACAACTGGGTAGTTTGCATATGCTGGGTGACGCAAATAATTTTCCGTCATTGTTTCGTTGAAGCCTAAGCGGTTTCTCCATACAAGTGTATCTGGTAATGCTCCTTTATAAATATTACGGTAGTTTTCTTCCTCTGGAGGAAATACCTTTTTTAGGTAATCTAAATACTCAAGGTACATACCATTAGTTACCTCGGTCTCATCTATATAAAAAGATTGAACGTGCTGCTGGTTTGGAGAGTTATTCCAGTCGTGCATAACATCATCTTGAACCTTACCCATAGTAAAGGTTCCACCTTCTACAAAGACAAGACCAGGTCCTGTAGCCTGCTCTTCGTAATCTGTTTTGAGTTTAAATCCGCCGTTTTTACCGTCGACTTTCCAGCCTGTTCCTCTAGAACTATCTTTGTAATCGTTTGATTTGCTGCAACTTGCGACTGTGATAGCTATCACGGCAAGAGCGAGCATTTTTAATGCAACGTGTGGTTTCATAGGTAATTCGTTCATTAGATTTGGGGTTGCAATATAATAATAACTCGTTAAAGTGCAAGCATTTTACGATGTATAACCCAATTTTTTTTTCAATTCGTTGTAACCAACTCCTTAGTAACGATGCTAATTATTCTTTATTATTGTGGTTTTGAAAAAAAATGTCCCTTATCTTTCAAAATAATACTAAGCTATAGTCACTTGCGTTACCTTACTAATGAAAGTTAGATTTACAATTCTATTTTTTATCATTTTCTATGCTGTAGGGATTTCCCAAACGGAGCGTTTGTCTATCTCTTGGGACAATGCTTTAAAGAGCACTGGTGGTACGAGTGCCATTGAGATGTTGAATTTAAATGAAAACCTCGGTAGCTGGACCTACCAGAAGCAGTGGATTACTAATGGTAGTATCAATCAGAATACGACAAAACTCGTAAATATTCAAACAGAAAATGTCCCTCAAGAATGGCTAAGCTTACTAGATCGTAAAAAATTACCTGCTCAAGTTGAGGTGCAGTTTTATGCTTCAAAGGCGAGAGATGTTTCATATGCAACTATCCAATTATCACCTTTTATTCTTCAAAATGGTATCGTGAAGAGAGTGGTATCTGGAGATGTAGTTTACGCTTTCGCGAAAGCGCAATCATCACAAAACACTATGTTGCCCATAACCAATAGTTTACTTGCGACGGGTAATTTTTATAAATTCTACGTTGAAGAAACAGGAGTCCATCGCATAAGTCAGAGTTTTCTAGGAAGTCTGGGGATGAATACAAATACTATAGACCCACAAAAAATTAAGGTTTATGGATACGGTGGTTCTCCAGTACCACTTCTCAATAGTGAGAATACGGTTTTTGATCTGAGAGAGATTCCTGTGCAAGTTACTGGTGCACAAGACGGATCTTTTGATAGTAATGATGCGATTCTGTTTTATGGAGAGAGTACGCGTAAGTATCACGAGGAGTTAGATACGCATATTAACCCTTATGCAGATAGGTCTTATTACTATATTACTGTAGATGGGGCAAATGGCCAGCGTATACAGCCATATACAGAGCCAGCAGGAACGCAAACTACTACCTTCTTAACGTACGACGATTATCAATTTTATGAGCAAGACCAGGTGAGTCTTTTAAAGATAGGGCGCAGGTGGTTTGGTGAGCGTTTTAGTTTTGAAAATGAACAGTCTTTTGATTTTACATTTGAAAATGTGGTTGCAGGACAGAGTGCAAAACTTAGAGTTGTCACAGCTGCAACTTCTGAAAGTCCAACCTCATTCGATATTTTAGTTAATGGGGCTAGTGCTGGTACAATATCAATTCCAGCAATTAGTGATATTGTGCCAGCCCGTGGGGGAGAGCTGGAGATTGAGGTCCCAATTAGTAGTAGTGAGGTTACGGTTACACTAGTTTACAATAATAATGGTAATCCTTCAAGTACGGGGTATCTTGATTTTATAAGTCTGGAGGTACCTTCTCAATTAAATGGTACGGGTAGGCAGTTTGATTTTAGAAATTCTCTTGCGGCTACACAAACGGGAATTGGTGCATACTCATTTACAAATGCTCAAGGGTATAGCCAGATTTGGGAAGTTACAGATCAAACGGCGATTAGGGCCATCGCTCTTAATGATGAAAGCGCCTTTACTTTTAAAACTATTTTGGGTACAGAGAGGGAGTTTGTAGCTGTACATCCTTCAGATTATTATACGCCCTTACGAGAAAGTGGAAACACACAGGTATCTAACCAAAATCTCAAGGGTACTATTTTTCAAGGGAGTAATGGTATTTTTCAAGATATTGATTATTTAATGATTACTGGTAACACCTTGCTTCCACAGGCAGAGAGACTAGCGCAGTACAATAGGGATTTTAGAAATCTTAATGTAAAAACGGTTACACTGGATCAGATCTATGAAGAATTTGGAGGTGGGAAACCAGACATAGGAGCGATACGGAATTTTGTGAGATACGTTTATGAAAATGCATCCTCACAAGCAAATAGGTTGCGGTATGTATGTTTGTTTGGAGATACGTCAGTAGATTATAAAAATCGCATTACAGATAATAATAATGTAATGCCTACATTCCAGACATATGACAGTTTTAGCCTAGTGAATTCATTTATGAGTGACGACTTCTATGGCGCTCTTGATCCTAATGAGGGAACTATGGCAGGATCTGATAAGTTGGATCTTGCAGTAGGTAGAATTGT
>CAWUIT010000049.1:0-13828 GCA_963922345.1 uncultured Dokdonia sp.
CGACATAACCATTATTTAAAGTAACTTTTATCTAAATTTTTAAATAAAGTGTTTTGTAAATCTTTTTCTGATAATAAAAATTGCTTCTCAGGTAACCTCCAATCAATAGCTAGGTCAGGATCATTAAAGATTATCCCACGCTCACTCTCTTTATGATAGAAGTTATCGCACTTATAAATGAATGTAGCATTCTCGCTTAAGGTAATAAATCCGTGAGCCATACCTCTAGGTACAAAGAGTTGCTTACGATTTTGGGCAGATAATACAATCGCAAATGATTTCCCGTAAGTTGGCTCCTCGGAGCGCAAATCTACCACCACATCTAGGACATCACCTTCAACTACCCGCACAAGCTTAGATTGTGCATAATCTCCAATTTGAAAATGCAGACCTCTCAGTGTTCCAAAAGATGATCTCGATTGATTATCCTGTACAAAATCTATATGTAATCCAGTAAAATCTGAAAAACTCCTTAAATTGAACGATTCGTAAAAATATCCTCTATCGTCTGAAAAGATTTTCGGTATACAAATTATTAAATCCTTAAAAGCTGTCTTTTTATATTCCACTACAGTGATTTTATATATTGGGCATAAGCACCTTTGCCATATTTTTCAGAACTCTTTTTTAATTCATTATAAGATATCCATCCCATCTTATACGCAATTTCTTCTAAGCACGCTATAGTTGTACTTTGATTACGTTGAATTACACGAATGAACTCAGTCGCATCATCAAGAGCATCTACTGTACCTGTGTCAAACCACGACATACCACGACTCATCACTCCAACCGAAAGCTTTTTTGCTTTTAAATACTCTTGATTTATTGTTGTGATTTCCAGTTCCCCGCGATCTGAGGGTTGTATTGTTTTTGCAATCTTTACCACGTCATTATCATAGAAATAAATACCAGGTACTGCATAATGAGATTTTGGCTTTTCAGGCTTTTCTTCTATACTTGTGGCACGCATTTCATCATCAAAAGCTACCACACCAAAACGTTCAGGATCTCTTACTGGATAGGCAAAAATGGCTGCTCCATCAATATCATTTTTACTTTGTAATAAAGAACTTAACCCATTACCGTAAAAAATATTGTCACCTAAAACTAGAGCTACTTTATCTTGACCAATGAATTCCTCACCAATAATGAATGCCTCCGCAAGACCATTCGGCGCATCTTGGGTTTCAAATGAAAAATTACAACCTAGGGATGAACCGTTTCCTAATAACTTTTTGAAAAGGTGATTATCCTCCGGGGTGGTAATAATGAGTATATCTTTAATTCCAGCAAGTAATAAAACTGATATAGGATAATAGATCATTGGTTTATCGTAAACAGGAAGTAGCTGTTTACTTACAACTGTAGTAAGGGGAGATAATCTTGTGCCGGATCCACCAGCGAGAACGATTCCTTTCATTATTTGTACATTTTTTTATAATATTCTTGGTAGGCGCCAGATGTTACATTAGATAACCATTCTTTGTTATTTAAATACCAACTTACAGTTTCTTTTAAACCCTGCTCAAATGTTACAGAGGGTCTCCAGCCTAGCTCACTCTCAATTTTAGTAGCATCTATTGCATATCTTTTATCGTGTCCTGGCCTATCTTTCACATAGGTGATGAGCTCTTTAGATGAAATCTTTTGCGAAAGCGTTTCATCCATAATATCACAAAGTAATTTCACTAAGTCAATATTCTTCCATTCGTTGAACCCCCCAATATTATAGGTCTCACCTTTTTTACCCTTTGTAAAAATTAGCGCTATAGCAACGGCGTGATCTTTTACGTAAAGCCAATCTCGAGTATAGTTTCCATCACCATAAACAGGAAGTGGTTTAGATTCTATAATATTATTTATAAATAGAGGAATGAGTTTTTCAGGAAATTGATTGGGCCCATAATTATTAGAACAATTACTTATAATGTAAGGTAATCCATAAGTCTCTCCATAAGCCCTTACAAAATGATCTGAACTAGCCTTTGATGCCGAGTAAGGAGAGTTTGGATCATAAGAAGTCGTTTCTGTAAATAACCCAGTTTCACCTAGCGTTCCGTAAACCTCATCTGTGCTTATATGATAAAAGAGCTTATCTTTCGTATTATCTTTCCAAACGCGTTTAGCTGCATTCAACAAATGTAGTGTACCTATAACATTGGTATTTACAAAAGCCAAGGGATCCTCTATACTACGATCAACATGCGATTCTGCTGCTAAATGGATAACTTTATCAAAATGATATTTATCAAAAATAGAATTTATGTATATTTCGTCTGTAATATCACCTTTTAGAAAGGTATAATTTTCTTTGTTATCTACATCACTTAAATTTTCTAGATTACCGGCATAAGTTAATGCATCAAGATTATAAATTTGTGCATTATCAAATTTCTCTAAAAAAAGTCTAACTACGTGAGAGCCAATAAATCCTGCTCCTCCTGTTATAAGAATATTCGTCATAATTTTGCGTCTGCCTTTGTTCCTAAAACCCCTTTAACGTCATATACGACTGATCTGCTCTTCTTTAAACTATTAAAATCTAGTTCTGTAAACTCTTTATGCGCAACTGCTTGAACAATAGCATCAAAATTTTGATTAGGAAGCTCAGTAAGTGCCTCTAAACTATATTCGTGCATAACTTCTTCAGCATTTACCCAAGGATCATAAATAGTTACTCGTATACCAAAATCTTCTAAGTGTTTTATGACATCTACCACCTTCGTATTGCGTACATCAGGGCAATTTTCCTTAAAAGTGAGTCCTAGCAGTAATAATGATGCATCCTTAACTTTAATGTCATTTTTAAGCATAAGCTTTACTACTTCTCCTGCGACATATGCTCCCATACTATCATTAAGTCTTCTCCCTGCAAGAATAATCTCTGGATGATAGCCTAGTTCTTGGGCTTTTTGAGCAAGGTAATAAGGATCTACACCTATACAGTGACCTCCTACTAAACCTGGTTTGAAGGGTAGAAAATTCCACTTTGTTCCTGCGGCTTCAAGAACATCGTGTGTATTGATATTCATTAAATTGAAAATCTTAGCAAGCTCATTTACAAAAGCTATATTAATGTCTCTCTGGGAGTTTTCAATAACTTTTGCTGCTTCTGCCACTTTAATGGTTGGTGCAAGATGGGTTCCTGCGGTAATTACAGAAGCATATAAATCATTTACTTTCTTCCCAATCTCAGGTGTACTACCTGAGGTTACCTTTAGGATTTTTTCTACGGTATGTTCCTTATCTCCTGGATTAATTCGCTCTGGAGAATATCCAACATAAAAGTCCTTATTAAAGGTGAGCCCACTTATTTTTTCTAAGACTGGAACGCACTCATCTTCTGTTACTCCAGGATATACTGTACTTTCATAAATAACAATATCTCCTCTTTTGAGCACTTTCCCTACAGTCTCACTACTCTTGTAAAGTGGCGTTAATACTGGTCGATTATTTTTGTCTACTGGGGTAGGTACCGTTACTACATAATAGTTGCAATCTTTGATATCATCTATGCTGGAAGAACAATATAACCCCGTGTCTTCATTTTGCTCTTTCTTAAGAACAGCTTGAAGAATATCATCAGAAACTTCTAATGTGCTATCTGTTCCCGAATTTAATTCATCTATACGGGCTTCATTAATATCAAAACCAACGGTATCGAACTTTGTACCAAAAAGTCTTGCTAGTGGTAACCCTACGTATCCTAATCCTATAACTCCTACTTTAATTTTTTCCATTTTAAGTTTTTGAACGCTTTCGCGAAAGCGTGAAATCTTTTACAAGATATTTATTAACTATTAATTATTTGAGATTCTTCCAATACCAAGCCATTGCCTCCTTCAGGCCATCTCTGATACTAAATTGAGGATCATAACCCACACGATCACGAGCTCTATCAATACTTGCTAGGCTATGTGGAACGTCTCCTACTCTCTCAGGACCATATGTCACTTCTACTTTTGAGATCTCTTTATCAAAAGAGCTCAATTCGTCTTTTAGAATTGTAACGAGCTCATTTAAATCTGTACGTTCTCCATAGGCAACATTGTACACTGTATTAAGTGCCTCAGGATTTTCGGTCAACATCGCTTTTATGTTCATTTCTATGACATTATCAATGTAAGTAAAATCTCGAGAAAAGGTACCATCACCGTTCATTACAGGAGATTTATGATCCATAAGTAACTTAGTAAATTTTGGTATTACAGCTGCGTATGCGCCATCTGGATCTTGCTTACGTCCAAAAACATTAAAGTATCTTAAACCTATACAATCAATTCCATAGGTTTTATGAAAGACATCTGCATATAATTCATTTACATATTTTGTAATCGCATAAGGTGATAAAGGTTTTCCTATAATGTCTTCTTTTTTTGGTAGGCCCTTTGAGTCACCATATGTAGAAGAGCTTGCAGCGTAGACAAAACGCTTTACTTGCTTATCCTTTGCAGCAATAAGCATATTTAGAAAGCCACCTACGTTAACATCATTACTTGTAGCTGGATCTTTAATTGATCGAGGTACAGAGCCCAATGCTGCTTGGTGAAGCACATAATCACACTTGGAAACTGCACGCTTACAAGTTTCTATATTGCGTATATCTCCATCTATAAAGGTAAAATTATCGTGCTCGATTATGGCGTTTAGATTGTGCTTATGGCCCGTAGCAAGGTTATCTAAACAAGTGACCACCGCACCGTTTTCTATTAGAGCCTCACAAAGATTAGACCCTATAAAGCCTGCACCACCTGTAACGAGCACTTGCTTCCCTTCTACTTGTTTTTTTATGTCTCTGGCCATTAATTTTCTTTTTGAGCAAATATAATGTAAATAAAACGCTTAGTGAAAATTGTAATCTCTCCCTATTTAAGGATTGGGGTTAAATAAATACTAAAGCAACTAAGAAACCAAAGTTTTGTCTCTATCATTTGTAACTTTACGTAAAAATTAGAGATATGAATTATTTGAATTTAAATACTGAAAAATCAAAACATACTGTAAAGGAATTAAATATACTCCTTGCAGATTACCACGTGTACTACCAAAAGCTACGTAATTTTCACTGGAACATTTCTGGTGAAAACTTTTTTGATCTGCATGTTAAATTCGAAGAATTATACGATGATGCAAAATTAAAAATTGATGAGATCGCAGAACGTATTTTAACTTTACGATTTGCTCCTATGAGTAATCTTACAGAGTATTTAGAAGCTTCAAGTATTGAAGAATCAAAATCGAATATGTCAGACCGCGATATGGTCAATATTATTTTAGAAGATCACGGTAAAATTTTAAAGCAGCTTAGCGCTGTGGTGAAAAAGGCAGATGATGCTGGTGATGAGGGTACAATAGACCTCATTGGAGCATATATAAGAGAACTTGAAAAAACAAGCTGGATGCTCGATGCCTGGAGAAAGAAATCTGCAGGAACTTATGACGAGGCTTAATAGCGACATTTACATTTAAAATAATAAACCCTCGATCATTCGAGGGTTTATTATTTTACTACTTTGCCGTAAAACTATATTCTGGAACTTTACCTATAGCACCATCAAAAAACTGATGGATAATATTCAAATCTTTTTCAATAATTCCAGAAGGATATAAAGGTTTTGAAATACGATGTTCTTTTTTGCCGAAGTCAAAAGCCACCATTATAATGGGTACATTCGCTTTTAAGGCTATATAATAAAATCCAGTTTTGAGTTTTTCGACTTTTTTTCGGGTTCCTTCTGGAGCAATGGTTAGTCGGAATTCTTCTTTATCCTTAAACACATTCGCAATTGATTGGACTTTGTCTTGTCCAGGTGTACGATCAATTGGAGCCCCACCCATAGCTCTAAAAATAAGCCCCATAGGCCATTTAAAAAGCTCTTTCTTTCCAATAAAACCTATCTTGACTCCTAACATTGTACGTAGTAATATACCCATATAGAAATCGTGCCAACTGGTATGTGGTACTGCTATAACCACAGCTTTTTTTACCGTGTCTTGAGAAAAATCACCTCTAACCTTCCAGCCCAATATATCTTTATATATCCATCGTGCTAAACCCATAAATCTTATAAATTCTTAAAAATTAGTCTTGCGTTATCGAGATCCTCAGGGGTATCAATACCGATAGCCAGCTTTGAGGAGTGTACCATTTTTATTTTCTTTCCATATTCTAAAAAACGTATACACTCAATCTTTTCTGAGGCCTCAAGAGGTGCCATTTGCATTTGTGCAAAGTCAAGTATGGCTTGCTTTCTAAATGCATAGATACCCTTATGTTTATATGTTGTAATATCGATCGTGGTGTCTCTCTTATATGGCAGTGGTGAGCGTGAAAAGTATAATGCAAAGTTTTGATTATCTACAATCACCTTAACATTGTTTGGGTTTGAAATATCCTCCTCATTTGTCATAGGCATCATCACGCTTGCAAGATCAATAATACTTGCATCTTCCTTGTAAAATACATTTAGAAGAGGTTCAAGATCTTCTCTAGTAGTAAAAGGCTCATCGCCTTGAACATTTACCACAATGTCAATGTCCAGATTTGCTACAGCCTCGGCAATACGATCACTTCCACATTCGTGTTCTTTCTTGCTCATTATAGCTTTTCCACCAGCCATCAAGATAGCATCATAAATTTCCTTACTATCTGTTACTACATACACATTATCAAATAGTTGGGTCTTTATCACACTTTCATAAGTACGCACGATAACAGGCTTCCCAGCGAGATCTTTGAGCATTTTTCCAGGAAATCTCGATGCCGCATATCGAGCCGGAATCATTGCTATAATTTTTAGTTGTTTTGACAATATGTGATTTTTATTTACGCTTTCGCGAAAGCGAAAGAAATTTTATAATAAAACAAAGGTACTTAAATTGGAAATTTACTTGCCTCTCAAGCGATTTATAAAACGCCAGAGAACCCAGAATAATATGGCAAAAAGAATAAGACCTAGAATAGGAGAAAACGCACTAGCCACAGATACTGTAGTTGCCGCCATAGTTTCTGTAGCAGCAACAGCTGGGTTTGCAATACCGCCAGTAGTCGCAGTACTACCCAAGCGAGTAGCACTTGTTGCACCAGATACAGTGGCAGCCGCACCACCGCCAGCTATAATAGCAAGTGCCCAAGTAATCATCGGGTCGAGATCTCCCATAGTAGCAACCATTAATAATGTTCCCGCTATAGCAGCTAGCGGCACCGAAATGGAATCCAAAAGATTATCTACCCAAGGAATAAAATAAGCGCCTACTTCAAAAACAGTAGCCACACCAACTAATAAAAGTGCTGGTAAACTCCCTACCCACTCCCAAGATTCTCCCACAGCAAACCACCCAAATCTTGCCGATAGACTCAAAACAAGCAGTGGAACAAATACCCTGAATCCCGCTGAAGCGGCCAAAGAAAACCCTAAAATAATACTGGCGATTAATTCAAAACTCATGAATTGTTATTTAAATCAAATTATATAGATTTTTTAAAGAGTTTTTAAAACGGTCACATAAATATATAATTACAGTGCTTCCTCAACAAACATATCGTCCTTAAACCCTATAAGGTAGAGTTTGCTTTTGGCTCTAGTAATTGCCGTATACAACCATCTAAGATAGTCTTTATTCATACCATCTGGTAAGTAAGGTTGTTCTATAAAAACATTTTCCCACTGCCCTCCTTGAGATTTGTGACAGGTAATTGCGTATGAGAATTTTACCTGAAGGGCATTAAAATATTTGTTGTTTTTTATTTTTTGAAAACGCTTATAATTTGACTTTTCATCTGCATAGTCCTTTTGAACCTCCTTGTAAAGTACATCACCCTTTTCATAGGGGAGAGCCGGTGTCTCGAGGGTGAGTACGTCCAACATAATAACCGTTTCAAAGGGTTGCATTTTGGGGTAGTCTACCATCTGTACTTTTACCTCTGCAAATCTAAATGTATATAACTCTTTAATAGAGATAATTTCTAATACTTTAATAATATCACCATTTGCAATAAAACCCGCATCGCTTTTTGCATCAAGCCAGTAATAGTTATTCTTTACAACCATTAAATGATCTCCTGCAGAGATCTCTTCTTCTTGAAATAGAATGCGGTTGCGTATTTGTTGATTATAAAGATTTGCTCTTTTATTAGACCTTACAATGATGGCTGTTTCTTCTGTACCCACAGAGCTATAACAGTCGGTAATAGCATCCATAATCTCATGACCATCAATGAGACGAATGACATCACTATAATGAGCTATTTCAAACTTAAAATCCTCATAAAATTCTTCTGAGAGCTGCTCACGTATTGCGGTTGCATTCATTAAAATACCACTATCCTCTGCCTGACGCATTACTTCGTCTAGCTGGATGGTATCTACAGATTTATTAAATTGATTAGATAGTATATTAATATCAAGGGCTGGAGACATATCTAATTTTACGGGGGGAAGTTGAGCCTCATCTCCAACTAATAATAATTTACATCGATAGCCGCTATATATGTATTGCATCATATCATCTAGAAGCGATCCATTATCAAAAAACTTTGACTCTGTAGCCCTGTCAGATATCATTGAAGCTTCATCTACGATAAAGAGACAATTTCTATGCTTATTAGGCTGTAATGAAAAAGAAACGCCACCTCCCTTCTCTTTTTTCGGAAAATAAATTTTACGATGTATAGTAAAAGCTTGCTTATTACTGTAGTTACTTGCCACTTTTGCCGCTCTTCCAGTAGGTGCCATTAAAACCGAGCTCATTTTTGCGTGCCATAAGTTTTTTACAACGGTTCCTATAATTGTAGTCTTCCCCGTTCCAGCAAAGCCTTTGAGTACAAATACTTTATCTTTATTTGTATCAAATAAAAAGGTAGATAATTGGTCTAATAACCGCTCTTGTTTCAAGGTAGGAGTATGGACAAAATCTTTTACTAAGTGCCTGTAAAAGGACTGTGAATCTTTAATCATAGCGTACAACAAAGAGCCTAAATTACGTAAAGGAAAAATGGGATAATAAATTTTTGCGTGTAAAAAAAAATTGTAGATTTGTCCTTAACCATAACTAATAATTAAACTTCATTACATGAAACTAGTAATACAGCTTGTACTTTGGGTAATAATTGCCGCTTTAGGTTATCTTCTCTTTAATGCGATATGGGGAGAGGTAAAATTTAATGAAGTAAAAGAAGAGCGATATAAAGCAGCTTTGGTCAACATGCTAGACCTACGTAAGTCTCAACTTGCTTACAAGACTGTTACCGGTAAGTATACAGACGATTTTGATAAGCTTGTGCGTTTTATAGATACAGCAGAGTTTACCATTACACAGCGTAGAGATACTACCATACTTGATGTAGAAAAAACAGAACGTTTCCGTGTAGATACTTTTAAAGAAATTGTTGTTGTCGATACACTTGGAACACGATCAGTAAAAGACTCTTTATTTAAAAATTCTGATCGTTACAAAACGATGATCAATGTGCCTATTGAAGGAGTAGATGCTAAATTTAAAATGGAAGCTGGCCAGATAGAAAAAAGCAATACCCAGTATCCTGTTTTCAAGATTTCTCTTAAAAAAGATATCATATTAGCAGATCAACCTAAAGACTATGTTACAAAGGAGAAACAAGTTGTTTCTGTAGATGGTGTAAATGGTGATGAGTTAACAGTGGGCTCAATGACTTCTATTAATACGAACACTAACTTCCCTAAGAGTTACGGAGTTGATGACCAATAGATCTCAAGAAAATTCAATACTTAGTCTGTCCATCCAAATACATTTGGATGGACTTTCTTTTTTTACTCAAAATAGTATTTCAAAAGAAGTAGTTACAGTAGATGAGATACGCTTTCGCGAAAGCGCAAACCCAACCACATTACTAACGTATATCGAAGAAGCTTTTAATAGTGATGCGACATTATCACAGTCCTTTTCAAAAGTCACGGTGGTATATGCTAATGAGTTATTTAGCGTTATACCAAAGGCTTTATTTAATCCTGATAAGGCAGCAGATTATTTAAAATTTAATACCAAAATTTTAAGTACAGATTATATTGCTCACGACCTACTAGAATTCTCAGAACTAGTAACCGTTTATGTTCCCTACACAAATATCAATAATTTCTTTTTTGACACTTTTGGAACTTTTGAATACTATCATAGCATAACGCTTTTTGTTAAATACCTATACCAACAAAAATTTGACGCTGGTAAACCATCCATTCTTATTAATAAGCAATCTTCTTATTTTGAGATTGGCGTCATAGATCAAAAGAAATTGCTTTTAGTAAATCGGTTTGATATTATGACTAAAGAAGATTTTATCTACTATCTACTTTTTACTATTGAACAATTAGAACTTGATCCTGAAAATGTACCAGTACGTCTTGTGGGAGATATTAGTAAAAATGATCCTTTTTATAAAATAGCTTATACCTACATCAGAGATCTCAAAGTATTATTAGAGAACTCAGATAATAGTGCACTACAAAACCAACCAATAATGGCCACTTTAATATGACACGTATAATTTCTGGTAAATATAAAGGCCGTCGTATTGCAGCTCCAAAAAAGCTTCCTGTAAGACCAACTACAGATATGGCTAAGGAGGCATTATTTAATATTTTGAGAAGTAATTATCATATAAGTCAGCTTCAAGTATTAGATCTATTTGCAGGAACAGGGAATATAAGTTATGAGTTTGCCTCGCGTGGTACAACATCTATCACTGCGGTAGATGGCAATTATGGTTGTATACAATTTATTACAAAAACGGCTAGCGAATTTGAATTTTCTATACAAGCTATAAAGAGTGATGTTTTTAAATATCTTGAACGGGCTACGGGTTCTTATGATATCATATTTGCAGACCCTCCATATGACATTGATATAAATGATTTTGAAAAGATCGTAAATTTAGTGTTTGAGCAAAATCTGCTTGACGCCGATGGTCTATTGATTATTGAGCACGGTAAGTATTCTAAATTAGATACATTTAAGAATTATGTGCAAACTCGTAATTACGGAGGAAATGCATTTAGCTTTTTTGAGCTTCCTGATGGAGACGAGGAAGAATAGATCAAAGAATTACGAATAATATATGATCTCAATTTTTTAAAAAAAGCAGGCCTATAAGCCGGATTCTGTTCATTCTAGATTATACTAAAACTTCCCTATCATTTATCTAGAATTACTATTACTAGTAATCTCAATCTGCCTACCCTCCCACAACGCACGGATCGCACTTAACTGTGGGTATACTTGACATTGCACCACATAGAGTTTACCTGGGTTCGCTACAGCATGATCTGTACATTCTTTCTGTTGCACTAGTCCTATCAAACTAAAAGTTTGATGACGGCCGTTAGCCGCTATGCTATCCTAAGGTGTCCGGACTTTCCTACCTTGACTGTATCAAGATCGATAGGGCGGCCTGCTAGATCAAAGGTAGTTTATAGTACTGCCCAATGCAATACAGGAATGAATTAAAAAATCTTTTATGCCGAATTTCGACTGGCATTAATATTTCCAAATAATGATCTTGTCACCATACGCTCGTATACCTCTTGCTTATCGGTATTTTTTCCAGTACGCTGCATTTCTTGAATAGCTCTTAATGCGTATTGCTGTATTGTAAGCAATGGTAAAACAATACGCTCCCGTTCTTCGATAGATGCTTTTCCAGCCATTTCATTTTCCATGAGTTCATTGAGACCAGAAACTTCTAGCATTAATCGCTTGCTTAATTCATACTCGTCAAAAAGAATCTGCCAGAAGGCCCCAAACTCTTCATCATCTTTCATATAAGCCGTTAGACCAAAAAATGACTTAGTAAGGCTCATCATACTATTTTCAAGTAGCGTCCTAAAGAAAGAACTATTTTTATATAATTGCTTCACTTCATCTAATCTACCTGCATTCTCATAATATGAAAGAGCCGTTCCTACTCCATAGAAACCTGGTACATTCTGTTTTAGTTGACTCCAGCTTCCTACAAAAGGAATAGCTCTAAGATCGCCGAAATCTAATGTTGATTTCTGAGATCGTTTGCTCGGACGGCTTCCGATATTTGTTTTAGCATAATATTTGAGCGTACTCATGCGCTCTAGATATGGTAAAAATTTATCGTGCTTTTTAAAAGCGGTATACGCCTCGTAGCTTTTTTCGGCTAGGGTTTCTAATGTAAGACGATCTCCATAGGAAATATCATTTTTCGCGGAAGCGAACACTTCATTTGCAACACCACTACTCAGTAGTTGCTCTAAGTTGTATTGACAAGAATCTAGCGTACCAAAATTTGAACTTATGGTCTGACCTTGCACGGTAAGTTGTATTTCTTGGGATTCAATTTTAGGTCCTAATGAAGCGTAAAATTGATGTGTCTTTCCTCCACCACGAGCTGGTGGGCCTCCTCTACCATCAAAGAATATTACAGTAACTCCGTATTTACGAGATATCTCCGTCATCGCTTCCTTTGCTTTAAAAATACTCCAGTTTGCCATTAAGTAGCCACCATCCTTTGTACCATCAGAAAAGCCTAACATTATGGTTTGTCTCATACCACGGCGCTTGAGGTGATCACTATAGGAAGGGTTTGTGTAAAGCGCTTCCATAACTGTAGGTGCTGCTACAAGATCTGGAACCGTTTCAAAAAGTGGTGCTACATCTGCAGTGGGGCTTGCCCAGTCACAAAGTCTCAAAAAGGTAAACGCTTGCATTACGTGTAATACACTCTGGGAATTACTTATGATATAACGATTTGATCCTTTCTCGCCATTCTCACTTTGTATGGTTTTCATAGCGTAGATGGATCCCAATGTTTTTGTAACCAGCTCGTTTTCAAAATCGTCTGGATTGAGTGCTCCTGAAACGGTATTTAAAAATGAGATTTGTTTTTCTTCACTAAGATTAAAGTAGTTTTTTGGAAATATAAGCTTTCCGTCCTTTGTTGCATTGGTTACAATTTCTTCAAAAACAACTTTATGGATACTACTATCCTGTCGTATATCTAGAGATGCAAAATGAAGACCAAAAAGCTCTACTTTATGTATTAAACTATCTATCTTATCTAAATATAAACTCTGATGTCTCTCTCTTACTGTATCACGTAAGTCTTTAAGAACTGTAAGAATAGAATCCTGAGAGATTTCAAGCTTACCGTTACTAAAGATTGCATTGTATAATGACTTTTCAAGATCTGCAAGAGGCTTTTCTGTACCTTCAAAGGTAATTCTCCTGCGTAAGGCCTTAAGCTCTCTATAATAATTTCTAAGAACGGTACTTCGTAACTTCCGAGCCACTTTTAGTGTAATTTCTGTAGTTACAAATGGATTTCCATCCCTATCACCACCCGGCCAGAAGCCAAGATCGATAAGTGTGTTGGAAAATGATTCATCTTGAATAAGGTGCTTGTGTAAGTAATCATAAATCGCACCAGCACTATGATAAAATACATTCTCTAGATACCAAATAAGACTCACAGCCTCGTCAAAAGGTGTAGGCTTTTCCTTTTTAAAAAATGGTGTTTTGCCTAATTGTGCAAGGAGTAGTTTGATATCTTCTAGTCTATTATCCCTTATAGCATCACTCAAGTCATTTATAATGCCTAAAACCACTCCTGGGTAAAACTGTGTAGGGTGCGCTGTGAGTACAGGACGTATTTTAAATCTATTTAAATACGTGATAAGCTCCTCCTTTTTTCCTGTAGCCTCTGCCTCTTCCTTTATATTACGTAGAGTCCCGCGGCCATCCATATTATTCACAATCCTGTAAGAGGCATCTTCAATAGCATCAAACAATACTACCTGGCGCTCTATGTATTGAATAAATTTAAATA
>CAWUIT010000050.1:0-13728 GCA_963922345.1 uncultured Dokdonia sp.
CTCACGTCTGTAGATTTATTGTATGCAAATAATCCATTAGAATTAAGCATTGCACTAAAACCAACGCCATCTTCTAAAAATCCTGCAGCGGTTACATCCTTGCCTGCTGCAGGGACAATACTACTATTTGCAACTTCTGCACGATACTCTGGTGTTACGTTTGCGGTTGCCTCTACATATGTTTTTGACTCATCAAATGTTTGTGGCCCTAGAGGTTCCATATATTCTGGATTCTCTGGAGCGAGTTTTGCAAGTTCCTCTGCTCGAGACACCACTTTTTTAAGCGATGCATCGTCAAATTCATCTATGGTTGCCGTTCCCGACTTTTTACCAAAACTAGATGTGACTGCAAGACTTTGATTAGATTGATATCCCGATGTAGACACGGAGTTACGCGCATAGCGTATATTACCACTCTCTCCACCTCCAAGATTTATTACACAGGCATCTGCCGTAGAGAAACTCATTGCTTTCTCTAAGATCTTTCTAGCCTCTTCTTTTGAAAATATTCCCATGGTTTTCTTCTTTAAAATTGACTGTTATACGTTACGACCTGTATTAATTACATTGATGTCATTAAAACGTGTAGTTGCACTACCGTGAGACACTGCACTTACTTGCGATGGTTGTCCCTTTCCATCAAAGAAAGACCCAAAGAGACGATAATCACTCTGGTCACAAATTTTCGCACAAGAATTCCAAAATTCTTGAGTGTTTGATTGATAGGCAACATCATTAAGCATACCTACAATTTTACCATCCTTAATCTCATAGAACATTGTACCGCCAAATTGGAAATTATAACGCTGTTGATCAATGGAATATGATCCTCTACCAGCTATATAAATTCCTTTTTCTACATCTTTAATCATCTCATCTATAGAATACGGTTCTTTCCCTGCTTCTAAAGAGATATTAGGCATACGCTGGAATTGAACATCATTCCAACTTTGTGCGTAACAACAGCCGTGGGATTCGTTTTGATCAATCATTTTAACTTGATCACGTATAGCTTGATAATTTACAAGTACTCCATTACGGATAATATCCCATTGCTTTGTTTTTACCCCTTCATCATCCCAACCTACATTTCCTAAAGAGTTAGGTTGTGTTTTATCTGCCACGATATTAACGATGTCGCTTCCATATTTAAAGTCTCCAGATTTCCACTTATCGATAGTTGCAAAGCTGGTACCTGCATAATTTGCTTCATATCCTAAAACTCGATCTAGTTCTGTTGGGTGACCCACAGACTCGTGTATGGTGAGACCAAGGTGGTTAGGTTCCAGTACAAGATCATATTTTCCTGCATCTACAGACTTTGCAGTAAGCATTTCTTTAGCCTGCTTTGCTGCTACCGTAGCATCCTCAATTATATCATAGCTGTTTCTGTAAAGCTTTAATCCATTAGGGCCTACTAGTTTTTCAGAGGCATCACCATCTAGATATTCATACCCCATACCCATAGGAGCACTCATAGCGTTACGTGTTTTAAATTTGCCATCTCCTACAGCAGTGACCCCAAATGTGGGCCAGATGCGATGTATATCTTGATCGATATATGATCCCTCTGTCGAAGCAAAATATTTTTGCTCATTCACCATAAAGAGTGCAGAGTTTACAAAGTTTGCCCCATTTGATTGAGCTGCAGCATTTGCTGTTAAAAGGAGATCTACTTTTTCTGATACTGGGACTTCTTTAAAGTCTTTTTTAATAGGTGTTTTCCAGCTCACTTCTCCGTAAGAATCTACGGGTGCTAGAACAACAGGTTCTGTCTGGATTTTTGAATTTGCCTTTGCAATAGCTACAGCTTGCTGGGTCGCTTTCTGGATACCATCTTCTGAGACATCATTAGTAGAGGCAAATCCCCACGTTCCATTTGCAATTACTCGGATACCTATCCCAAAGGATTCTGTATTTGTGACACGTTGCACTTTATCCTCCCTTGTAAAAACATATTGATTAAGGTATCTACCTATACGTGCGTCTGCATAGGTAGCGCCCAGACCTTTTGCAGTATTAAGAGCGACATCTGCCATCTGCTTTTTGATGAGTACGTCCATTCCGGGCTCGAGCAGGGCTTCTGTTGGGATATCTGCCCCAAGCATCATTGATGGGACCATTAAGGCTCCTGCTCCCATACCAGCTAGTTGGACAAAATTTCGTCTTTTCATAAGGTTTTAGGTTTGTTAGAATTGTTTACAATTATGCTTTTAACATAATTTTATTAAAAGCACTATAATATCTGAATTTATGTTAAGGACAACTAAAAATTTTATGCTAATTAAATCTTAAATTTTTACGCTTTCGCGAAAGCGTAATTAAATTCATTAAGAATCATTCTAAATAAGAGATTATATATATCTTCGCCACTTTAAAATTATAATATGGCAAGAAGACAATCTACCTCAATGAAAATGCGAATCTTACACCGATACCTCGGCTTCTTTCTCGCAGGAATTATGGCTGTTTATGCAATAAGTGGTATTGTTCTCATTTTTAGAGACAGCGACACCTTCAAGAAAACTGTAACAATAGAAAAAACGCTAGACAGTGGTTTGGGTGAGAAACAAATAGGTGCCGCTATTAGAAAGAAAAATCTTAAAATTACCAGTGAAGAAGATAATGTCCTTTATTTTAAAGAAGGCTCCTATAATAGTCTAACAGGAGAAACTGTCTATACTAAAAAGGAACTTCCTTTTATTCTAGATAAAATGACGCACTTTCATAAAGCAAAATCTGGAGATCCTCTTTATTTCTTAAATATATTTTTTGGTCTTGGGTTGCTATTCTTTGTGATCTCTGCTTTCTGGATGTTTATACCTTCTAGCTCTATTTTTAGAAAAGGGTTACTTTTTGCAGCAGGTGGTATAGTACTGGCCTTGATTTTACTTTTTATATAGTAGTAGCAATAGCTTCTTTTACCCTTGTTTCTGGTATTGTAAATTGCTCTTGTAGCTCCATAACATCTGCTACATTATCAAGCTCACATAAAAATTGGACCACTGCGCGCATCCCATTAAAAAGGACTTCTTGAGACTGTGGATTATCAGGTTTACTGTGACCTCGTCTTATAGGTAACTCGTACCCACAGGCTTTTAAAAATACAGCCTCAATTTGTAATAATTCACTAGGCAAATACCCATACAAACGCTTACCAAAAGCTTCATTTACTTGACCTATATAATTTAATTTTAGGGAGCCGTGACTGTCTGTAAAGTTTTTCCATACGTCATTATTGTCACATATGTTGCCAACTGCACAGGCAACGCAACATTCTGGATTTAAGCTACCGTCGTATAATGCTGTATAAAGTTTAGAGAGCGCACGATCTAGTCTTGCGGGTGTAGTTATCATCTTTTTCTTTTTTAACTAAAGTTACAATTTGATTTTGTAACAAGGTGTTAAAGTTATGTTTTACTAGCAGATATCACTTTTTTTCTAAAAGTACTTTTTAAAAAAACGATTTGCATTTGATGTAAAGATTCGGTCTATGATCTCATCTGCGGGGATAGCATTAAATTCATTTTTAAATGTGTGTGTTTTTAAGTAGTTGTAGGCGTGACGTTCTAAAAAGTCTGCAAGTTGTGGCATTTGCTCTGCAGTCCAGAAACTGTTAAGCGGATCAATGATTCCATCAAAATCACTTCCTATAGCCAGCATATCCCAAGCAAAAAGATCATTGTTATCAAGCAATTCAATAACGTGCTGGACTTGATTCCATAATAATGCTGAGCGATAGTGCATAATTTTATTACGACTTACAGCGTGCTTAATCTGTTTTAATGTAGACTCACTCGCAATACGTCGCTCGTCTAGCTGTAAACCAAAAATTCCGTCACTTTTTGCAATTTTTAAAATCTCTTCATCGTAAAAGTTGATATCTGCTGTTTGCAATTTTGAAGCGGTTTGAGGCCTTCCCATCACTGGATTATCAAAAGAAGTTAACCCATTTGCCGCGCCGTGACTTACAATAATCGGTATATGGTCTGTTCCGAACTCATGGGTGTCTAACCAGTGGTAATATTGCTTTCGCGAAAGCGTACTCATGTGTTTTACATCTATTAAAATACGTTGCCCGTTTGTGGGGTTGAGTAAAATTTCTACTACTTTCTTACCCAAATCTGTAAATCCAGTATTTATACCCTCACTTTGATCTACCAGGCCACGTATAAGCGGACTTAAACTTTGTGCATGACCACACAAATCATTAAAAAAGTGATGTGCAATACCCACAAAAAATGGCTTATAGGTCCAGTTTTTAATTTGCCGAACATTTTGAAGGACCTTTACCTCATCTGGTATTTTCTTTAATCCCGTATTGAGTACGTGCATCCCCTCAATGCTGAGAATTACACATATGGTGCGTACATTTTTAGTAAGATCTTCATTTGCTCTTATGGCTTCTATCTCATTATAATTGCGGACAATCTTGTATCGAAATTTACCTTCTGGAAGCGATATAACGGTTCCATCTAATTGTCTATAAAAGTCATATTCTAAAAGTAGATCTGTAAAATAGTTTTCAATTTTTTGAATATGATCGATACGCTTATCTCCTATACCCAAAGCAAAGTTTGCCGCAAGATCTAATATGAGTTCATTTTTGACCTTGTTACGTACAAACCATTTTTCAAGTGGATATAAAGACACCACCACTACCCCCATATCTCCATAAGATAAACTCGTAAAATTAGATTGTGAAAACTTTGTAAGGCCGCTTAAATAATTAATGACTTTATCAAAAATGGAAGGCGGGTCATAACGCCAAATACTTCTTTTATCCCTTTTACGAAGACTATTACGTCCATTAGGTGTGTAATTAAAACTTTTACCCAAGGGTTTTAATGCTGGATGACAGTGCAGATCGACATAATAGTTTTGTGATGACATGTTTTATACTTTAGGATTACCTCTTCTTTTGCCTAGATATACCAAAATCCGTTTTCTTAAAGATATAAATTATTGAATTACAGCACATAATAGTCTGTACAAGAATAATCACCTCCTTTAAAACTATACTTTTTACTTAAAAACGATTAGGAAGTAATGAACTTCTATTGACTATAAAATAAAAAGTTTGCACGAAGACTGTATTACTACATTGTAAAATTTTAGTTTAAGAAAACGTAAAAATTTTTACGTTTAAACAACTCTTTATTAATGAAATGGTTGCGATTAGTTTACACCTTCAATTTCACTTCCATCCTATTTTTACGATAAGAATTGAATCAAAATAATCAACTTATTTCTAAAACAAATGAAAACACTAAAACAATTTTCTTTAATGATTCTTCTTTTTCTCTTATCGGGCTTGACTATCGTGAGCTGTGAGGATGGAATAGACGGAATGGACGGTATTAACGGCATCGATGGTGCTGATGGTCAGGATGGCACAGATGGAACTAATGGTGAAGACGGTGAAGATGGAGAAGACTTTGAACCTGGAACCACACTTTTTTCAGACAAATCTGCAACTCCTCCTCTAGTTGCAATGTCTGCACAATTTAATTATGTAGAGGCTTACTCACTAGTATCTACTCCTGACGTGATAGGAGGTGATTTTCAACTCGCAGGATCTGCAGATGGAGCTGGCTTCATTGAAGATGGTGAAGATTACATATTTGTGACCAACTGTGAAGATAGCTACGCTGTGGCTCGTATTAGATTTGATCAAAACTTAATGCCTATCTCAGGAGACTACCTTCTTGACTCTGGGGTAGCAGATTTTGCAAGACAATGTAGTGCCACCATGTGGGAGGCAGATATCCACGGAGGATCTGAAGATATATTTTTATCTGCATCAGAAAGTATTAATTATGACGTTAAGGCGATCGACCCTAGAGTTGATAACCCAACACCACAAGCAGATTTTGGGCTAGACGCTCTAGGAGAGTTTTCTTGGGAAAACGCAACTCCACTACCACAAAACGCATACCCAGGAGCTACTGTTATTATTGGTGGTGATGATGATTCTAGTAACTCAGAAGGACAGGTAACCCTTTATTACTCAACAGCTGGAGACGCAGATTTTACAGGAGGCTCTATTTATGTGCTTCGCTTCAAGGAAGTGTCTGATGGTGCTGGTGGTGTACAGAATGTTGCTGCAAATACTTCGTATAACGAATCTTCTTTAGACTTTCAATCAGAATATGATGTGGAGTTTGTAGAGATACCTAACGGAGCATCACTCACAAAAAATGAAATGGAAGCTGCTTGTAATGATGTTTTTGCTTCACAGTTTATGAGAGTAGAAGATGTCGATTATCAAAAAGGAGCTGATGCAAATGCTAGAAATGTATTTTTTGCCGTTACAGGTCGTGGTCCTGGCCAAGGAACATATAACGACTGGGGTACAGTTTACAAGCTAGAACTCGATGATACTAATCCATTAGAAGGTAGACTTACACAGATTATTAGTGGTAACACAGATACAAACAATCAAGATGGGAACCTAGCGGAATTACAAAGCCCGGACAATATCTGCGTGACAGAAAATTTTGTGTATGTTCAAGAAGATCCTAACTCTTTTTCTAGAGGTCACGCAGCCTACATCTATCAATCTGATCTAAGTGGAACTAACATACAACAAGTGTTAGAACTTGTGGTACGTCAGGATCTTGCAGACGATAATAGTACAGGATTAAGTGGAGAGTTTGGCGCATTACTAGATATTTCTGACAAAATTGGGGAACCAAATACATTTTTACTAAACATCCAACCTCATTATTGGAGAAGCGATGACTTCCAGGCATTAGACGGTCATACAAACAGTGTTTATGAAGATAATCAAGCATCTCAAGTTGTCTTATTACGAGGATTGCCTAGATAAAAATTTGTTTTAGCCACTTAATTTTATCCTAATAAAGCGCAATACTCACGTGAGATTGCGCTTTTTAATATTTCTCTTATTATGAAACTATCTACCTATCTAGTTTGTATTTCATCCTTATTATTTACTGTATTTACGATCTCTAGTTGTGAAGAAACTAAAGAGACTTACGTTACTACTAGTGAGCCTAACTGGGAGGCATCCAGAATGATCTATCTAGATGCCATAAATGAGGTAATACGTGGCCTAGATACTTTAAAGAGTATCTCTGCAGAAGATCCCCGGGCAAAGGAAATTTTCAAAAGGATACGTGCCACGTTTAAAAAAGCAGAGCCTTATGCTTCCTATTTAAATCCTCCTGTAGGCCACCGCGTAAATGGGCCTGCGCTACCCATTTATAAAGAGGATAATGGGAAGATTATGAATCCTATAGGATTACAAAAGATTGAAGAAAGCATCTATGATGGTGGTACACCTCCATATCAATATAAAAAAGAACTAGACATCACATACGGCTTATTACAAAATCTTAAAAAGAATATAACGAAAAGAGAACTTACGGCACAGCGCTATTTTATTGCGACGCAACAACAACTACTCAGAATTTTGAGCTTTTCTATAACTGGATTTGATACTCCAGTAAGTGGTTTAGGCATAAAGGAAGGAGCAATTTCTTTACAAAACTTACAAGATACCTATACAGCAAGTTTACAGACGTTAATCAGATTAAAAAATCCAAAGCTAGATACCCGAATCGTAACAGAAATTAAAAATGCCATTAGTTTTATTAAGAAGAATACAGACTTTGAAACTTTTGACCGTTATACCTTTATTAAGGAACATCTTACACCCATTACAAAAAGTTGGTATGAAGTGAGAAATACGAGCAATTTATGGACCAATACCGATAGTACTCCGTTTAATTTTGACGCCTCAACATTTTTTGAAAGTGATAGTTGGAATGTAAATTTCTTTACACCATCTATTAATAAAAACCCCTCAGACGCCCAAATTGAGTTAGGAAAGCAACTCTTTTTTGATGAGCAACTCTCGGCCAATGGGACCATGGCGTGTGCAACTTGCCACATACCGGAAAAAGCATATACAGACGGGCTTAAAGTAAATAAAAATAATCAAGGTGGTAAGTTATTACGCAATACACCTACTTTAATCAACACCGTTTTCCAACAAAATTATTTTTCTGATGGTCGCTCACAAACACTAATAGATCAGATTTCTTCTGTATTTACTAATGCCGATGAGTTTGATACAAACATTCATAAATTTTCTAATCAAGTACTTAATGACAGTACGTATCTACAATTATTTGATGAGGCATATGGCGGCGTTTCGACTCGTAATACAGATGTAATCAAAGCTATATCTTCATATGTGAGTACGCTTAATAATCTTAATTCAAGATTTGATAAAAATATGCGTAATGAGGTATCTGATTTTACTAAAGAAGAACAACTTGGAATGAACTTATTTATGGGTAAAGCACTATGTGCCACCTGTCACTTTGTACCGCTCACTAATGGAACTGTACCTCCGTTTTTTGCAGAGACAGAAAGAGAGGTAATAGGCGTCCCAGAGACATCAGAAAATTTGGAGCTTGACCAAGACCTTGGATACTATTGGCGTTTTAAAGAAAAACTTCATCGAGGTATGTTTAAGACACCTACTGTAAGAAACGCCGCACTTACAGCACCCTATATGCACAATGGCGTTTATACTACGCTAGAAGAAGTAATGGATTTTTATAATAAAGGGGGTGGTGCAGGATTAGGTTTTGATCTTGAACATCAAACGCTACCGTTTGATAATCTTAATTTAACTCAAAAAGAACTTGACGCTCTAACTGCCTTCATAAAGACTTTAACTGATGCTCCTGAGACCGCTACAGACTATCTCTAAACTTCATTAAAAAATTTTTATAACGCTTTCGCGAAAGCATAAAAAAGCCCATTAAAAAATGGGCTTTTACTTTTAATCTTAATAACTACTCTACTATAGGTTTCCCTTGTGATTTCCATTGCGACATACCACCTTTAAGGTCGTATATTTCTGTAAATCCTGCCTCTTCAAGTTGTTTTGCACATCGTGCGCTGCGGCCTCCTTTCTCACAATACACATAGACTGGTTTATCCTTATCAAGTGTTTCGAGCTGCATTTCCCAATTAGCATTATTCATCTCAAAATGCTTAGCTTTTGCTAGGTGACCGTTATCCCACTCTCGTTGTGTACGCACATCTATGAGCTGTATATCATCTGTAGCAAGCGCCTGCTCTAGATCTGTATTATCAATAACGGTAATCGTTTTCTTAACAGGTGCTTCTCCTATAGTATCATCCATCTTTCTCTCTGCAGTAACGTCTTTACAACTTACAAGACCTAAAATGATAAAAGAGGTTATTGCTATTATTTTACTATACTTCATATTATTGGTGTGTTGCATCCCAAGCAGTGTAACCACCTATGAGATTATAGGTAGTCTTAAAACCTTTTTGCTCCATAATGGCACATGCTTGAGCGCTTCGGCCTCCAGAACGACAGTATACATAGTAATTTTTTGAAGGGTCTAATTTGTCTATAGCATCTATAAAATCTTGACCTTGGTATATATCAATTTGTGTGGCGCCTTCGATCATTCCATCTTCTACCTCTTCATCTGTGCGTACATCTAGAATTACTGCCTGCTCGTCTTGTGCTATTTTTTCTTTCCACTGTGGGATTGTTAAGTCTGTCATAAGTAATTTATTTATTAGTAAGGTTTGCTATGAAATTAATACAATAATATTACGTGAGTTTAATATTTGAAAGGTCTGCTTTTTTTATGGCCCCAAACCCACCAAGAACATTCACTATATTTTTTACACCATAGGATCTAGCAATAGATGCATAGATTAACGAGCGATAGCCGCCTGCGCAATGTACGTGGTATGTTTTGCTCGTGTCTAAAATATTTATGGTATCGTGTATTTCATCAAGTGTAAATAATGGCACATCTTCTATGTGACTAGTGGTATACTCTCCATATTTACGTACATCGATGGGGTTTTCTATAGACCCCATTGCGATACCATCGACAAATTCTTGCGCGGTAACCTCTGCAGTTAAAACCGTTTCTTTTCCTGCGTTTTTCCAAGCCTCTATTCCTCCGTTAAGATACCCTAAGCTATTGTCATACCCTACACGAGCAAGTCTAGTAACTACTTCTTCTTCTGTACCTTCCTCTGCAATAAAGATAATTTTTTGATTGATATCGGGTACAAGCGCTCCTACCCAAGGGGCAAACTGACCGGCTAGTCCAAAGAACCAAGCTTGTGGTATGGACGCTTTCGCGAAAGCGGAAACCCCACGAGTATCAATTACGAGAACATCCTCCTCCAAAGATAACTTCTCAAACTGATCGACTGTAAGGGGAGTCGTTCCTCTTTTTATAAGTGTATCAAATGCAACATTTGCCTTCTTATTCATGGCTACATTTTGAGGAAAATATGCGGGTGGCATCGCCAATCCATTGGTAAGCTCCTCTATAAAATCTTCCCTATTTAGGTTAAAGGCATAATTAGTTTTCTTTTGATTTCCCAACGTATCACTTGTCTCACTGCTCATATTTTTACCACAAGCAGAGCCAGCTCCATGGGCTGGATAAATAATAATATCATCAGACAATGGGGCAATCTTGTTGTGAAGCGAATCGTAAAGATGGCCAGCCAGATCTTGAGTGGTAAGATGAGACTTAGCCGCAAGATCCGGTCTACCTACATCTCCTATAAATAAGGTGTCACCTGTAAATAAAGCTTGTTCTTTACCCTCTGTATCCTTGAGAAGATAGCAAGTTGACTCCATTGTATGCCCGGGCGTATGAATAGCGGTCATAGAAAGGTCACCTATGTGAAATACTTCATTATCCATAGCATTATGATACTCATAGGCCGCCTGTGCCCCTGGCCCAAGTACCACGGTTGCACCAGTTGCTTTTGCAAGATCTACTTGCCCACTCACAAAATCTGCGTGAAAATGCGTAAGAAAGATAAATTTTATCTCGCTTTGATGGTCTTTTGCTAGATCAAGGTAGGGCTGGACTTCTCGTAAGGGATCTATAATTGCTGCTTCACCTTGGGAGCTTATAAAATAGGCTCCTTGAGCAAGACATTTTGTATAAAGTTGTTCTACAATCATTAGAATTTTTTGAATGGTAAATTTACAAAATTCTAAACCGTAGCTATAAAAAAAAGAGACCTCTATAGGTCTCTTAGGTGATTATATGTATCTAGAATGTGCTAAGCTTTAATGGAACAGCCTATAGCTTTAGTTTCTTTTACATCAATTGCTTTACCTTTAAGAAGGGCATTTACCGCATCTTCAAGATAGTGCTGTGTAACTTCACTTGGGTTTCTCGTATTATTATCAATTGCTCCAATATATTTAACTATTGGTACTTGTTCTGTATTTTTTTGAAGTAAATAAACGTGAGGCGTTTTAGTAGCGCCATACTTTGGATATACTTCCTGACCATCATCTAATAAATATGGAAATGTAAATCCTTTATCTTCTGCTCTTTTTTGCATCTCTTTAAAACTATCTCCAGGTTTTAAATGAGGGTCGTTGGGATTAATTGCAATGACAGGGTATCCTTGGTCTTTAAATTTTTTGTCTAACGCAATAATGCGATCTTCATTTGCAATAGAGAAGGGACACGTGTTGCACGTAAAAACTATAATAAATCCTTTTGCCTGAGGAAAATCTTCCAAAGAGACCATAGTATTGTCTACATTACGCAAGTAAAAGTCTGATGCCTCGTCATCTATTGCGTAGCCATTTCTACTCTCTTTTATTACTGCATTTGCAGCAAAGGCAGAAATAACAACCAATAGGGCAAGTAACGTTAAGGCTTTAAAGGTTTTCATTATTAATTAGATATTTCCTTAATTTCATTTTCGAGTTTTGCGTAAGAAAATGATTGTTCATAGAATTTTTTATTTTTTTTGGTTTTGATAAGTGTTGCTGGTATTGCACCACTCCACGACTTATCAATTTTTGGGATCCAACTATTGGCATCACCATCATCTAGAAAAACAACTTCAGATTTTATTTCTTTGGTATCAATAAAAGTTGTCAGTTTATCAATTTGATCTGGAAAATCTAAACTTACGAGAAGTACCTTCACCTCTTCTGAGTTATATTTTTCTGTTATTTTTTCAAAAGCAGGTATTTCTTTAATACAAGGAGCACACCACGTAGCCCAAAAATTTACTACTACCTTTTCTGATGGATAATTATCAATGTAGGATTGTAATCCATTAAAATCAAAAGATTTAATCGTCGTTCCTTCTACATAAGACACATTGTTAATCTCCTTATGTTCTGTACAGGAGACTATTATTGCTAGAGCCGCGATTAAAAAACTTTTCATCGTGCAAAATTAATAAGGAGTATTCTTCAGCCATTACGATTAACAAACTTTGGCATCGCAGTGTTAAATAATTGTAAAGTCATCTAGCTGTAAAACTTAAAGTTTTCATAAAAAAAGATTTATATACGTTTTCTTATTACATTTGTACATACAACAATTGTAATGACAATAGAAGAGCATATTAAAACTCAAGATCTTCCGCTTTCGCGAAAGCTTACCATTAACCTGTTATTTACAGCGCAGTGGGGTAATGATATTCTTGTAGAGGCATTAAAACCTTATGACGTGTCTTTACAACAGTTTAATGTGCTTCGCATATTAAGAGGTCAGAAGGGTAAACCTGCAAATCTCTCGACTATAACAGATCGTATGGTAGCAAAAACAAGTAATACCACTCGTCTGGTAGATAAGCTTATCAAAAAGGATCTCGTGATTAGAACAACCTGCCCATCTAACAGAAGAAAAGTTGAAATTCAAATTACAGATGAAGGAACTGCTCTCCTTGAAAAATTAGATACCGTAGTAAGTACTGCAGAAAATGAAATCACAAAACGGTTAAGTACAGAAGAAAAAGAACAACTCAATACACTATTTAATAAACTTAGAAATTCACATTAAAAATTAAAACAATGAAAAGATCAATCACAAGCGCGTTAATTGCATTACTAGTAACTACAACTACACTTGCAAACACAAACCCAATCTTAAAGAAAATAAATGTAAAAGAAAGTACGATTACCTGGACTGGCAAAAAAGTTCTTGGACAACACAATGGGACTATCCAACTAAAATCGGGAACCTTAGAAATGGAAGGTGATAAGCTTATAGGCGGACAGTTTACAGTAGACATGAGCACTATTACAGTTACAGATCTTAAATCTGGTGAGGGAAAGGAAAAACTAGAAGGACACCTCAACTCTGCAGATTTTTTTGATACGGCAACCTATCCAGAAGCGACTTTTGTAATTACTGAAGCTGTGCCTAGTGGTAATGGCTACAGCGTGGTAGGAGACCTTACAATAAAAGGACATACAGAGTCTGTAAAAATCAATATGAACATAGCAAATGATACAGCGAGCACAACATTTGATGTAGATCGCACAAAATATGGTGTACGTTATGGCTCTGCTTCATTTTTTGACAACCTTAAAGACAATGCGATTTCAGATAATTTTGAACTTGCGGTCACTTTAAAATTATAATTTTCACCCTTATATTGATGTAAAGGTCCAGTTTAAATAAATTTTTAAATTGGGCTTTTATTTTACAGGGATGCTCATTATCTTTGAAGCACGAATGAAAATCAATACAGTACATACTTGGTGGTGGATTACACAACAATCGTTGTCGTAAGCGCCTACCTATGTTTATCATATACAGCCTGTCTTACGACAGGCTTTTTTTATAGCCTAAAGTAAAATTTTTATAAGCGCTTAAACTATACAATGACCTATACATTAACCACATATTCTAA
>CAWUIT010000051.1:0-13599 GCA_963922345.1 uncultured Dokdonia sp.
ATACAATCAGGAACATAGTTTGAAAGAATAGACATTATTATATCTAGGGAGGCTTCGCTTTCGCGAAAGCGTGCATCTTTAGAAAAACTAGCCTCAAGGGTGCTTGCAAATTGCTCAAGACAGCTATTTATAAAGTTTGCACCCATCGCATCGAGCGTCTCAAAGGTGCAATGTAATTGGTAATAATTTGCGATTGCATCTGTCTTATTTACCAGTTGAATATCTTTAATACCGCCCCCGCGTTTTTCCATATTTTTGGTAAGAGCAGAGGCATCAGAGAATAATTTTGGCTTTATATCCTTAAAAAAAACCTCTAACGCACTATAATCTCCAGTATAATTGAAATGCACTTGCCCCACTTTTGTAGTACTTAGAACACTTGTTTTAAAGCCACCTCGCTCTTTCCAAAACTTGGCTGCTTTACTTGCTGCAGCAACTACAGAAGATTCTTCAATGGCCATAGGTATCGCGTAAATTGCATCATTAATTACAAAATTAGGAGCGACACCAAGAGGTAGGTAATAGTTTGTAACCGTATTTTCAATAAACTCGTCGTGGAGCTGTTGTAAATTCTCATCGCTATTCCAATAAGAAGTTAAAACGGCTTCCGCCTTTTCACTATCTTGAAAGTAAGTAGTTGTAAGCCACGCTATTTTCTCTTTTTTGGTGAGTTTAGAAAAGCCAGATATGTCCTTTGTCATCGAGGTGTGATTTGTAAAATATCAAAGATACTTAAGTTGTAAGAAACCTAGAGATAGAGCGGTGTTCTCGTAATTTTATTTCTTAACATTCTGTTAGTATTTAACAGCATAAAGAGGGGTTTTCTGCGTTATTTTTAGTAAAATTGAATTCATTTACTATAATCAGTAAAATTATATGAAATTATATTCCTTAACGATTGCCATATTTCTACTGGCAGTACAAAGTGTATCTGCACAAAATAAACAAATTACCCTTGAAGATATCTGGAAAGATGGAACCTTTAGAGCAGAGCGGCTCCAGTCCATACACTCTATGAACAATGGTAAAGAGTATGCCGTACAAAATTTTGATAGATCAACTAGAACAGCAAGCGTAGATATCTATAGTTATGCAACTGGCGATAAAGTACGTACTGCCGTAAGTAGCGCAGATATTCCAGAGTTAGATTATTTTATGAGCTACACCTTTAGTGATGACGAGAAAAAGGTGTTATTATCTACAAAGCTGCAGTCCATTTTTAGAAGATCAACTCTAGGTGAGTATTATGTTTGGAATACGCTTTCGCGAAAGCTTACAAAGATATCTGACGATCTTATCCAAGAGCCCACATTCTCTCCAGATGGAACTATGATTGCTTATGGAAAAGGTAACAATCTTTACGTATTCAATATAGAAGATCAAACTACCGAGCAACTTACCTCAGACGGAAAGAAAAATAGCATCATAAATGGAATTACAGATTGGGTATATGAGGAAGAATTTGCTTTTGTGCGAGCTTTTGATTGGAGTGCAGATAGTAAGAAGATAGCCTACATACGTTTTGACGAAACAGAGGTGCCAGAATTTTCTATGGATGTATATGGTACAGAGCTTTATCAAACGCAAAGTGTTTTTAAATATCCAAAGGCGGGTGAGGCAAATGCAAAAGTGACCCTTCGCTTGCATACCCTTGATACTGGAAATTCTAAGCGTGCTAAGGATGTTCAAATAGATCTAGGGAATAATGACGGCTACTACATACCACGCATCTTATGGACAAAAGATCCTAATGTATTATCAGTACAAACCCTTAATCGTCATCAAGATACCCTCAAACTTTCTTTGTTTAATGCAAACACTTTTCAGACAGATTTAGCTGTATTAGAAACAGATAAAGCCTATGTAGATGTTACTGATAATCTCACCTTTCTAGAAGATAATAGCTTTATATGGACAAGTGAAAATGATGGATGGAATCATATTTATCATCACAACGCAGATGGTAGTTTGAAAAACCAAGTAACTTCTGGTGACTGGGAAGTGACAGGATATTATGGGTATGATCCTAAATCAAAACGCATATTTTACCAAAGCTCTGAAAATGGTTCAATCAATAGAGGTGTTTATGCCATAGGTCTCAATGGAAAGAAGAAACAAGCTCTTGCTGCCAGTCCAGGAACAAATAGCGCAGATTTTAGTGCAGATTTTAGCAATTTTATTCATACATATTCAAATACAACAACTCCTTACAGATTTACGCTCAACGATGCAAAAAATGGGGAGCAGATTCGCGTAATTAAAGATAATCAGAACTTGAAGAACCTTTATGGTGAGTATGATGTCTCACCTAAGGAATTTTTTGAGATTGAAGTGAATGGTGCAACGCTTAATGCGTATATGATCAAGCCTACAGATTTTGATGCTAATAAAAAATATCCTTTGTTTATGACGCAATATTCGGGTCCTGGCTCTCAAAGCGTAGCAAATAGATGGGATACATCTAATGATTACTGGTTCCATATGCTTGCACAAAATGACTATATCGTGGTCTGCATCGATCCGAGAGGAACTGGACTAAAAGGTAGAGACTTCAAAAAAGTTACTCAGAAAGAATTAGGTAAATATGAAGTGCAAGATCAGATAGCCGCTGCAAAAAAGTTAAGTGAACGTCCATACATAGATGCAGATCGTACAGGTATTTGGGGCTGGAGTTATGGAGGTTTTATGGCTGCAAACTGTCTTTTTCAAGGAGCTGATACTTTTGAGATGGCTATCGCTGTAGCACCTGTAACGTCTTGGAGATTTTATGATACGATTTACACAGAACGCTATATGCAAACTCCGCAGGAAAATGCGAGTGGCTATGACAACAACTCGCCATTAAGCCATGTAAATAAACTAGAAGGAGACTTTTTGCTAGTGCATGGAGGAGCAGATGATAATGTGCACGTACAAAACTCAACGAGACTGGTTGAGGCATTAGTGCAGGCAAATAAGCAATTTGACTACTTTAATTATCCAGATAAGAACCATGGTATTTATGGAGGTAATACAAGACTTCACTTATTTATTATGATGACTGAGTTTATTAAAGAAAATTTATAATCAAAAAAAACAACCTAATAAAAATATAATATGTCGACAATTATTGAAGGAAATGCAGATAGCGAAAAAGAATTTTTCGGACATCCGGCAGGGCTTTATGTTTTATTTTTTGTAGAAATGTGGGAACGGTTTTCATATTACGGTATGAGAGCGATACTTACACTATTTCTTGCAGCCCCAATTCTGTTAGGAGATCCAGCAGGTGGTTATGGTTGGTCTAATGCAGAAACGATAAGTTTTTATGGGACATACACAATGTTTGTTTATTTAACATCGATACCAGGAGGTTGGATTGCAGATAAGTTTATTGGACAGAAAAAGGCTGTTATGTTGGGGGGGCTTTTACTATGTTTAGGCCACGGAATTCTAGCGGTAGATGCGCAATGGGCATTCTTTACAGGATTAGTTCTAATTGTGATAGGTGTTGGTTTTTTGAAACCTAATATTTCTACTATGGTTGGGGGCCTTTACAAAGAAGGCGATGAGAGAAGAGATAAAGGCTTTTACTTATTTTATATAGGTATCAACGTGGGAGCTTTTTTGGGAGCGCTGGCAGTAGGAGCTGTTGCCGCTAAGTATGGATGGCACTATGGTTTTGGTCTAGCTGGGATTGGTATGGCTTTAGGACAGGTGGTTTACTTCTTTGGCTTAAAATATTTGAAAGGTGTGGGAGAGTTTAACGGTACATCTACAGATATAAAAGTGCAAGAAGCAATTAAGAGACCTTTAAATAAAATAGAAAAAGACCGTATGCTTGTACTGTTTTTATCATTTTTAATAATTATTGTTTTCTGGGGAGCTTTTGAACAAGCCGGGGGATTAATGAACTTATATGCAGAGCAAAAAACAGATAGGAGTCTAGGGTTTTCACTTCCCCTCATCGGATCAGAAGTTCCAGCAGCTTGGTTTCAATCCGTAAATGCTTTCTTCATCATTGTTTTAGGTACAGCCATAGCAGGTTTCTGGTACCGCTGGAAGATGAAAGGCAAAGAGGCATCTTCATTGTTTAAAATGGCGGTTGGTGTTATCATAATGGGTCTTGGCTTTTTATTTATGACAAAAGCAACAACTGAGGTTGTTGGTTCTGGAGAGAATATTACGGAAAAAGCGGCTATGATCTGGCTAGTACTAGCTTATTTATTCCATACGATAGGTGAGTTGTGTGCATCGCCAGTGGCTTTATCTTTTATTACAAAACTAGCACCAGTAAAATATGCTTCCTTTATGATGGGGGCTTATTTTGCAGCCACAGGATTAGGTAACAAAGTAGCGGGCTTAGTAGGAGAGTTTTCTCAAAGTGCTGGTGAGTTTGAGATTTTTACAGGTATAGCCGTATTCTGTACCATATTCGGACTCCTAATTATCGCGTTGTTGAAGCCCTTGAAGAGATTGACTCACGGAGCAGAAGATTTGAAAAAAGAAAAACTAGAACAAGAAGGTTACGAACTTGCAGATCCTGAAATTAATTAATCACACTTCTTTATGTCACAACATAGTACAGATCAATTTTTTAATGCTAAGTCGAGTGTTTTAGGTCATCCATCAGGATTATTTGTTCTGTTTTTTACAGAGATGTGGGAGCGATTCTCGTATTATGGTATGCGAGCATTACTCGTGCTCTTTCTTACATCTTCTTTATTTGATGAAGGATGGGCGTGGCCCAGAGAGCACGCATTAGCTCTTTATGGTACATATACGTCTTTAGTGTATCTTACTCCTATACTAGGAGGGTACATTGCAGATAAAATTATAGGTTATAGAAAGGCAGTTGTATTAGGTGCTTTAATTATGACTTTAGGGCACGCAGCGATGGCGCTCGAAACACCGATAATGCTTTATCTTGGGTTGTTTCTGCTTGTTGCTGGAAATGGTTTCTTTAAGCCCACTATGACTTCTATTATCTCACAGATGTATGAGAATCACTCTTATAAAAAAGATGGCGCTTTTACGATATATTATATGGGTGTAAATGCTGGAGCCTTTCTCGGGATCTTACTTTGTGGATACCTAGGGGAACAGTGGGGCTGGGGCTGGGGCTTCGGTCTTGCTGGAATTTTTATGTTTTTTGGAATGCTACAATTTTACTTTACTCAAGGTATTTTTGCGCACGTGGGTTTAAAGCCTGATGAAAAAACAGATAGACCTACAATAGATGAAGCAGTAGATAAATTAAATCCTTTTACAAGTCTTGATAAATTATTGATTGTTGTTAGTGCGGTAATTGGTCTTGTATGGATTATCAATGATCCTATGTCAAAAATAGGAGATACTAATTTATTTGATTTTACGGTAGGCGATCTTTCTGGATCAAATTTTATGATTTTACTAGCCTTAATTCTATTTTTATTTCTACTCGTATCCCGTATTGTAAGATATGCTCCAGTAGTGAGAGATAAAATGATCGCGGTATCCATATTTGCATTTTTTACTGTTTTCTTTTGGGCTGCATTTGAGCAAGCGGGAGGTTCTATGACAATTTTTGCTGGTGACTATACAGATCGTGTTTTAGAAGGGAATGCAGCAAATATTTTTAGGATTGTGAATACAGCAATTACTATTATTCCCCTTGCAGTAATCACTTGGGTATTATGGAAGCTCTTTACAAATACATTTAAAAATTATGCATTAGGAAATATTATTCTAGCAATAAGCTTTCTTATCATTTGGGGTCTTGTAATTACGATGCTTTATGAGCAATACAGTGCTCAAGAGCCTGAGGTCCCTGCATCTTGGTTCAGCGTTTTAAATTCACTATTCATAATTATTTTTGCCCCATTGTTTTCAAAGCTATGGGAAAGTAAATACAATCCAAGTGCAGCTGTTAAGTATGGTTTTGGTTTGATACTTTTAGGAGTAGGATTTCTAGCGCTTGCATACGGTGCTTCAGACATACCACAAGGTGCTAAAGTTGCATCAGTAAGTATGATTTGGTTAGTATTTGCCTACTTTTTCCACACCATGGGAGAGCTTTGTTTGAGTCCAGTAGGTCTTTCATATCTGAGTAAACTCGTGCCAGGACGTATGATTGCATTTATGTTTGGGATCTGGTACTTAGCTATTGCTATTGGAAATAAGCTAGCAGGAAGTACAGGAGGGATGATCGATCAAGTGACAGAAGAATATTCTCTCTCCACATTTTTTATGTTATTTTTCTTAATTCCGGCAGGAGCCGGGGTTCTCGTAATGATTCTCAATCCTTTACTCAAAAGATTAATGCACGGTGTACGGTAATATATTGTAAGACAAGTCTTATTTGTCCTTAATGTGGAACGCTTTTTGACGAGACAAGAGATACATCAGAATATAAACAACAATGAAAAAAATAACCTTTATAATAGTACTACTAGCAGTAAGTGTTGCCAGTGCTCAAAAAATAAACTGGATGACCATGGACGAGGCGTTAGCAGCCCAACAAGAAGAGCCTAAAAAGATATTTATGGACGTCTATACAACTTGGTGTGGACCTTGCAAAATGCTAGATAAAAATACCTTTGCAAACCCAATGGTGGCCAGTTATATTAACGAAAACTATTATCCTGTTAAGTTCAATGCAGAAGGTACTGAAACTGTAAATTATTTAGGTAATACATACACAAACCCTCGTCACGATCCTAAGAGGAAAGGTCGTAATAGCCAGCATGAGCTTGCGCAAGCTTTAAAATTACAAGGATACCCTAGCATGGTATTTTTTGATGAGCAAGGTAATTATATACAGCCCATTGTAGGTTATCATACACCTAAACGCTTAGAGATTTACGTAAAGATGGTGAGTAATGATGATTATAAAGAGCTTACAACTCAGGAGAAGTGGGCTCAATATCAAAAAGATTTTAAATATACCTGGCCTAATTAAAGTCTTTACTTTATGATAAAAGCTCCCTTTTCGTAGGTACTATGAAAAGGGATTTTTTGTTTCTTGCACGTTTCTCTCCAGCGCTCTACATAGCTTCGGTAGTTTGACGCATCTGCTATAATAGTAGCCTCAGGATGTTTTTCAATGAGCCGGCTTAAATTGATTTTGGGAGACTGGGACAATAATATAAAATCTGGCTTTGCATTCTTTAATTGATACACACCTAAGCTGTCTACGACAAGGAGCTCTTTTCGCTTAAAGCGAAAGTATGATCCCAGTGATTCCGCAGAAAGAGAGTCTATAGTGACTCCGTTTTGATAAGAAACTATTCTACTATCAGTAATTAAATTTTCTAAACTGTTGTTACTGTAAAGGCTCAAACGATTTCTATCAAATTGGCCGATAAGGGTGGTTCTACTTTTATTAAAAATAGTGAGTTGTTCCTTTTCAGGATGAGCTTTCTCATACATAATTACAACCGTAAGACAGATTATTGCGGCACTTGCTAAAACACACCGCCGTAAGCTGAGCTTTTTTAATAAGAGTGTGAGCATAATAATAGTTAGATAACACGCGCATAGAAAAAGTAGACTTATCGTAATATTCTTAACTAGAAAGGTTTCCTTATCTGCTACCCAGAAAATAAATTGGTTCAAACCGTCTATAATAGCTCCATAAGCTGAGGCGATAAAATCTGGCAATATATCCATATATGCGAGCGCTACTATAAAAATGCCTTCCGCGAGAATGATACCTAAAAATGGTAACACTACAATATTTGAAACAAAAAATAAACCAGGGAATTGATGAAAATAGTAAAGACTAAGGGGTAATACACCTATTTGAGCAGAGACGGTCACTGTGGCAACACCCCAGATAATCTGGTCGATTTTAAAATTTGGACGATAAAAATTTGATAGCCAAGGTTGAATCCATAAAATCCCCAGAACAGCAAGATAGCTCAATTGAAAACCAACCTGAAAAATAATTAAAGGGTCAAATACTATAAGAAGTAAAGCAGAGGCTAAGACTGCATCAATCGATTTACGCTTTCCGCCAAGGTTGTGTCCAATTTCAAGAAAACTAAACATGGTAGCAGCTCTCAAAACCGACGGAGATAATCCTGTAATAAAGGCAAATGTCCAGATCAAAGAGATAATAAGTATCGATCTGATCCAGCGTAGCTTGTGACCAGCCAATGGTTTTGTAATAATTCTTAGAAGTAATAATACGATGCCTACGTGAAGTCCAGAAACAGCAAGGATGTGCATCATTCCAGCGGCTGCATACTGGTTATTCATATTCTGGTCAATGCCGCTGCGCTCTCCAAGGACCAATGCATTGATCACAGCCAGTTGACTTTTTGAAAAGTTATGAGCATGTAATGATTTTTGTAAGCTTTCGCGAAAGCGTGACGACCATACCCAAGGAGATGAAGATTCTAGGTCTTTGGAGGGTAATAGCTCAGAAGTTTCTACCGATAATTGACCATAAATTTGTTTACGCTTAAGATAGCTACCGTAGTTAAATTGGTATGGATTTTTAGGTGATGGCACATCAAGCAGAGATGTTCTTGCATAATACCATTTACCTACAGATAACCTGTCTTTCAGACTATCTTTACTTACATTGAGTAGTATTTTTCCAGAATGAACACTGTCATTAATAGTTTTAAGTTCTACAACATATTTGTTCTGATATCTAGTAGGTTTTAAAATTTCATTAACTGAAAATAAGTACGTCTTTTCGTCGATCTTATTTTTCTGTTGGGTACGAATATAGTGAAGAGGATCGGTAAAAATTTGACACTTTTCTTTAGCTAGAAGTCCCACGCCTAGAAATAGAATTACAGTACTAGTTGTAAAGAGTAGATTGGGAAGCGTCTTTTTAAGTGCAATTTTATGAAGGACTAATGTACTTATAAAGCCACCTAAAACGATAAAGATAATAGACGAGAGTGAGGGAAAGAATACGTCATAAAGTAAAATTCCCGCAACGATGGCGAGCAGCATAATCAGAACAGACGTATTAATGCTTTTCAAGATAAAATAATAGTTTACAATAGGCTATGTGCAATCTATTATCTTGTAATATAGTAATTTAAAGTTTTAGAGCATACGTCTTGCCATTACATAGGCGCCCTTCCAATAGCGTTCATTTAGATTAGATGTGAGCACGCCTTTAGAAGTAGTAGCGTGTATAAAGTAGATGTCCCCATTTCTAGCCTGGGTAACGAGGCCTACATGATTTATACGTTTATTACTTTTATTAGTTCTAAAAAATAAGAGGTCACCTTTTTTTATAGACTTACTTTTTACAGGCTTACCTCTTTTTGCCATATCACGAGACACTCGTGGGAGTACGATATTCTCTTTCTGAAAAGCGGTGTAGATTAACCCAGAGCAGTCCATTCCGCGTGAGGTGGTCCCGCCAAACTTATAACGCGTACCACTGTACGCTTGGGCTTGCTTTACTATACGGTCTGTTTTAGAATTACTTAGACTTTTTACAGTCTTTTTTGAGCCGCCACAAGATGTAAACAATAATACTAGAAATATAGCTCCGAGAGTGTGTTTCATAGTGCGTATTTATACTGTTTTTTTCTTACGTGTAGCATTAACGATAAGATGCGCCGCTTTACTACTAGCACCGGCCCCACCTAATTTTTTTTCAAGCTCAAAATAATCCTTAAATACAGTCGAGCGATACTCTTCACTTGTGATTTTTAAGAGTTCATTCACCAGATTTTCACTCGTGAGCTCATTTTGAATAAGTTCTTTCACCACTTCTCGATCCATAATTAGATTTACAAGTGATATGTATTTAGTTTTAATAATTTGTTTTGCAATGCGATATGAAATCGCGTTAGCCTTGTAACATACAACTTGGGGTACTTTATAAATTGCTGCTTCTAGTGTTGCAGTACCAGAGGTGATCAAGGCAGCATTTGCAAAGCTTAGGATGTCATAAGTTTTATTCATCACGAGCCTTACTGGGTAATCTTTCAAAAAAGATTGATAAAAAGATGCGTCTTGACTAGGAGCGCCAGCAATCACAAATTGATAGTCAGGAAACTTATTAATCACACTAAGCATTACATCAAGCATTGCTGTTATTTCCTGCTTTCGACTCCCTGGTAGAAGTGCGATCATAGGTCTATCATCCAGCTGGTGATCTTCTTTAAACTTTTCTGGATCAGCTTGCTTTCTTCCCGCTACAGCATCTAGTAAAGGGTGTCCTACAAAATGCACCTCATAATCATAGTTCTTATAAAACTCTTTTACAAATGGTAAAATCACATACATGTGATCTACAGAAGCTTTAATAGTTTTTACTCGTCCAGAACGTGAGGCCCATACTTGCGGACTTATATAGTAGTGTGTCTGTACACCGAGCGGTTTAGCCCAAGCGGCAATACGTAAGTTAAAACCTGAGTTGTCTATTAGGATAAGTGCGTCAGGCTCAAACCGAGCGATATCTCTCTTGCAACTTTTAATAAACTTGGTGATTTTACGCAAATTAACAACCACCTCAAGAAAGCCCATAAAAGCTCTTTCATTGTAGTGTGAAACGAGTGTACCCCCTACTTCTTGCATAAGGTCACCACCCCAAAAACGTATATCTGCTTCTGGATCTTCTTTGTATAAAGCTTTCATCAAATTTGCTCCGTGCAAATCTCCGCTAGCTTCGCCGGCAAGAATGTAATATTTCATTATGTAAACATTAAAACCATGGTGATAAGCGCGATGGCAATTGTGGTAAGTAGTACGCCCCTAGCTCTTAGATCTTGCTGTTGTCTCAATAACCCAAAAAACGCAAGAAGATTGAGTACCGCCCCTATGGCAATAATCTTTCCTAACGTTCCTTCAGAAATAGCTGTCTCAATAACATTTTCTATCGACCTATTCTGTGTAGAACTTATATATAAACAAAACAGCAATGCTCCGACGGTATTAGCTATCAGCCCTACAATAATTCCTATTAAAATGTCTTTTTTCATTAGATATGTTTATTCCGCTTTCGCGAAAATTTTTATAGAAGATTTGCTCTTACGTTTTCAAATTTTAGCGAAAGCGAACCCCATATTATTTTAAATTTATAGAGAAGGTAACTCAAAAAGCAAACAATAGCCATTTTAAGAGTCTTCCCACTCGTTTAATTCTTGAATAAAGTGATGGGCTGTTAGGTCAAACTGTATAGGCACAATTGATACGTATCCCTGTGATAGTGCCCACTCATCTGTATCCTCACCTTTATCTTGATTAACAAACTCACCAGTAAGCCAGTAATAATCGCGACCCATTGGGTTTGTACGTTTGTCAAAATCTTCTACCCACTGCGCCTTTGCCTGGCGACATATTTTGGTACCCTTAATGTCTGCAACCGGAAGTTTAGGAATATTTACGTTAAGTACAATACCCTTAGGTAAGCCATTTTTTAAAACCTGTTTTGTGATTTGTGCCACAAACTTTTTGGATGGCTCAAAATCTGCATCGTGACTGTAGTCTAATAATGAAAATCCAATAGCTGGAATACCTTCCACGCCAGCCTCTACAGCTGCGCTCATTGTACCACTATAAATTACATTTATACTGGAGTTGCTACCGTGATTAATCCCACTCACGCATATATCTGGCTTTCTGTGAAGAATTTGCTGGTTTGCAAGTTTTACACAATCTGCCGGAGTACCTGAGCACGTATACTCTTTGTGCGTAGCATTTTTGTCAAGTGTGACTGGGTCGCAATATAACGTATCATTAATAGTAATGGCGTGTCCCATACCACTTTGTGGGCTATCTGGGGCAACTACGATAACCTCTCCTATGGTAAGCATAACATCGATAAGCGTTCTTATACCTGGAGCGGTAATACCATCATCATTTGTGACAAGAATTAAAGGTTTATTGTTCATAAGAGATGTTGTATACTATCTACGAAAATACGTAAATTGTAAGTCAACACCTTGAGCCTTCTCAGTAGGTTTTTTTTAAGTGTTTAGGCTGTTATAAAAAATGCAAATTGTACACAAATCTCTTAAACTACTGGCTGGGGCGTCTTTAACAAAAGATTACAAGAGTCACTCTTTTTGTGGCACAATTTTTAATGTACATTGCTAGTTACATGCAAATAAAAGATTTTATGAAAAGGAATTTGAAGTTAATCGCACTGGTATTGCTATTTTCAGTGGCGAGTTGCAGTTTTACAACAAAGTCATTTAATGATCCAGATAAGGATAAAACGCTTATAGATCTAATCGCCTATCTTCTAGAGCGTGGTCATTATGATGCAAAGGATATCAATGATGAATTCTCTGCAAATGTTTTTGAAGATTATATAGATGCGCTCGATCCTTATCGTCGTTTTTTCTATAAGAAGGATATAACAGATTTTGAGCAGTATAAAGACAAAATAGATGATGCGATTAGGGATAAAGATTTAACTTTTTTTGATCTTACCTACAACCGTCTGATGGAGCGCACAAAAGAAGCAGAAGAAATCCAAGCAGAAATTCTCAAAGAACGATTTGATTTTACCGAAGATGAGGTTCTCAATACAAATTACGAAGAGCAACCTTTTGCTAAGAACAAGCGTGAGCTTAAAAATAGATGGAGACAGCAGCTTAAGCTTAATGCTTTAAGTTCTTATTTTGACAAGAAAGAAGATCAAGAAAGGGAGCCGGCAGAAGGGGAAGATGCAGATATTGAAGAAGAGGCTAAAGAAATTTTATCTGATACAGAGTTAGAGATTAAAGCCCGAGAAGAGGTTGCAGATAATACAAAAGAGTTTTTTGAATTTACAAACGAGCTAGAGCGTCAAGATTACTTTGCCATCTTTTTAAATGCAATGGTAGAGGAGTTTGATCCTCATACATATTATTTTGCCCCTGTTGCAAAAGATCGCTTTGATACACAAATGAGTGGCCAGTTTCAAGGAATAGGAGCGAGACTTCAAAAGAAAAATGGAGAAGTACGTATCACAGATATTATATCTGGTGGTCCCGCTTGGAGGGGTGATGAGTTACGCGAAGGCGATGTCATCTTAAAAGTGAGACAAGAAGATGAAAAAGATGCTCTCAGTATCATTGGGATGCGTCTACAAGATGCGATAGAATTTATAAAAGGGCCTAAGGGTACTAAAGTAGTTCTCACCGTTAAAACTAAGCTAGATGGTAGTACTAAGAATATTACTATAGAAAGAGACATTGTAGAACTTGAGGAGACTTATGCTAGATCTGCCGAGGTTGAAAAAGATGGTAAAAAATATGGGATTGTAAACCTTCCTAAGTTTTACTTTACTATGGACAACTACAAAGAAAAAAACGCTGCTAGTGATGTAAAAAAAGAAATTGAACGTCTCAAAGAAGAAGGCGTAGAAGGATTGGTCATAGATCTTAGAAATAATGGCGGGGGATCACTTAAAACAGTGGTTGACATTGCAGGACTATTTATTAAAGATGGACCTATTGTGCAAGTGGCCTCAAATGGAGATGAGCCAGAAGTACTTGAGGATAGAGATCCTTCTGTATTATGGGATGGGCCTTTGGTAATATTGGTGAATGAGATTTCAGCTTCAGCAAGTGAAATACTTGCCGCAGCGATGCAGGATTATAAAAGAGCGATAATTATTGGGGGTAAGCAAACTTATGGAAAAGGAACAGTTCAAAATGTTGCAGATCTTAA
>CAWUIT010000052.1:0-13392 GCA_963922345.1 uncultured Dokdonia sp.
ATTTCCTTCGCTATCATAAGCGAGGAGAGGTACAAAAACCACTTCAATACTTTCTGGAGAAATTTTAATGCCGCTTCTTGGCTCTGGTATGCCTTGCTGTGAGATACTTATTTGAGTACTATCTTGTAATAAGTAGTGTGACATAGTCCCTTTTTCAAAGTCAGATTTTGAAACTATGGCATTTTTATCTTTACCTCCTAAAATGGAAAGTATGTACTGTGTATCTATTTCGCGAAAGCGTTCTATAGGCAAAAAAATATGGTAGAAACTGAAATTCCAAATTGGCAACGCTAATAGCTTATTGGCTATCTCAACACTCATAGTATCGCGATCTTGAGGAGAGAGAGACTTCCTTAGCGTTTTATACTTATCTCTTAGTTGTTCTTTACGCTCCATCACCTTCTCGGTCTATAGATACGTTGAATATGGCATCGCCTTGATACACTAGTGAAGCCTCATTCACATTGATCACATACCCTTCACTTTTTGCTTTTACCACGTGTCTAAATTTTCCGTAAGGATCTGTAATAGTCGCGATATGCTGTCCTACTTCAAGCCGCTCACCACAACTTACTTTTGTGTGTAAAAGTCCTGAGTATTGAGCTCTGAGCCATTGCGTGCTCTCTACAATAACCGTTTTCTTTTGAGTTTCGGGTACTGTAAAATTAGAACCTAACATATCTAGATGATCTAGCACCCTCATAGTACCATAAACGCCAGAGCGGGCAATCTCCTTGTCGCTTACTTTAGACTTACCTCCCTCAAATAAAACAACAGGCTTCCCTAAACGAACGCACGTAGCGCGATAAGACTTAGAGATAATTTTAGAATGAAGGGTAAATGGCGCATTAAATATGGCAGCGTAGGTAGTAGAGAGGTTGTCTGTAGGATCTATACGCACCTGAGCAACATTAAATCTCGAAGCACCACCAGTGTGAAAATCCATACATATATCTGCAATAGGTAATATCTTCTTTACAAATTGATAAGCAAATCTACTTGCAAGTGATCCTCTAGGATTTCCAGGAAAGACACGATTAAGATCACGCCCATCTGGAAAAGAACGTCTCATATCTAAAAAACCAAAAATATTAACCACCGGCACGCATATAATTGTACCTATTTTCGGTTTATTTATCTTCTTTGCAATAAGCTGCCTTACGATTTCAACACCGTTAATCTCATCACCGTGAATTCCAGAAGTGATCAACACTATAGGCCCTGGTTTTTTTGCACGTTCTATAATGACAGGAACCTCAACAGAGGTTGCTGTATAGAGCTTTGCTATATTAAAATTAATGGTAGCATTTTCTCCTGGAGCAATCTGTTCTCCAAGGATGGTTAGGATATTATGGTCATCTATTTTTGGCAAATCACATTATATATTTCGTTCAATATAGCGAATTATCGATTTTGCGATATCCTTGCCTGTCGCTTTTTCTATCCCTTCCAGACCAGGTGATGAGTTTACTTCCAGAATAAGTGGACCGCGCTCGCTTTGGAGCATATCTACTCCAGCTACACCAAGACCCATAATTTTTGCTGCCTTTATGGCTGCATTTTCCTCTTCATCTGTGAGTGTGATAATTTTTGCAGTACCTCCACGGTGTAAGTTGGACCGAAACTCTCCTTCCTTACCCTGGCGTTTCATAGCTCCTACAATCTGCCCGTCTACAATAAAGGCTCTTATATCTGCTCCCTTTGCTTCTTTTACATACTCTTGAACAATCACTCTCGCTTCAAGTCCATTAAATGCTTCGATAACAGACTCTGCCGCATTTTTCGTTTCGGCAAGTACAACACCTAAACCTTGTGTACCCTCAAGCAATTTGATCACTAGTGGAGCGCCTCCCACGTGTGCGATCATCTCTTCTACATCACGCGAGTAATTTGTAAAAACGGTTTTAGGCAGTCCTAGTTTTGATCTTGATAGCACTTGTAAACTACGTAGTTTATCCCTACTTCGTACGAGCGCTTGTGACGTCGTGGTGGTAAAGGTTCCCATCATCTCAAACTGTCGTACCACCGCCGTACCGTAAAATGTAATAGAAGCACCTATGCGAGGTATCACAGCATCTGCAGTTTCTAGAGTGCGTCCTTTGTAAAATACGGTAGGTTTCTTTTTTTCAATAATAAGATCACACTTGAGAGGATCTATAATTTCGACTTTATGACCCCTCTGCTCGCCAGCATCTACCAGTCTTGAGGTGCTATACAGTTGTGGGTTACGAGATAATATCTTTAGATTCATGTATTTTTTAAATTATAAGACACATCGGTAAGTTCTGTATCTACTATGAATTTTTTGGTTAGAAACTTTCGGCCTATAAGAACTGGAAAGCGCATGTCTTCTCTGGATGACAATGTCAAGGATATCTTGTAAACCTTATTAAAAATTTTAATCGTACTCTCTACTTGGTATCTATATTGCACCTCCCCATTACTACTCTTTACAACGGCGATATCATATGTGTCAAATACCATCTTCTGGCCGTTATATAATGGGTGTTGTCTATCAAAAAAAGTGCAAATCAACTGCTCATTTTCTTCTACGATATTGTGACAATGTATGGAAGAGGTATATGCGCCTGTATCGATTTTAATATCGATATTTTCAAAGCCTAACTTTGGAAAATCTGCTTTGTCTGTTCGGCCTATAATTTGTTTTGGCATGGGATGGAAAGGTATAAAATATGTTGTTTTAGTATCTATAATTTTAACGTGATTTTTACGCTTTCGCGAAAGCGTACTCAACACCATATACTATCTTTGAGTATGCCTGCTCCTATAAATTTACAACTCAAAACGCTTCCTAGCAGTCCTGGGATTTATCAATATTATGATAAAAATGGAAAATTGCTCTACGTAGGAAAAGCTAAGAATATTAAAAAAAGGGTACTCTCCTACTTTAGTAAAAAGCACGATAATGGCCGTATTAGAACGATGGTCAAGAAAATACACGAGATGAAACATATCGTGGTGGAGACTGAAACAGATGCGCTACTACTAGAGAATAGTCTCATTAAAGAATACCAGCCTAGGTATAATGTCATGCTTAAAGATGACAAAAGTTACCCGTGGATTTGTATTAAAAATGAACGTTTCCCCAGAGTGTTTCCTACACGCCGTCTCATAAAGGATGGTAGTGAATATTACGGACCATACACAAGTATGAAAACGGTACGCACGCTTCTAGATCTTATAAAAAGTCTCTATAAATTAAGAACGTGCAATTATGACCTCTCTCAAGAAAAAATTGAAGCTGGTAAATACAAAGTGTGCCTTGAGTATCACTTAGGTAATTGTGAAGGGCCTTGTGAAAACAAACAATCTGAAGCAGCATACCACGAGCACATTGAACATATACGGCAGATTGTAAAGGGAGATTTTAAACAATCGCTTGACCGTTTTAAAAGTCAAATGAAACTGCACGCAGAGGCTATGGAGTTTGAAGATGCCCAGCGCATTAAAGAAAAACTAGACATTCTTGAGGGATATCAATCTAAGAGTACTGTAGTAAATCCTAAAATAAGCGATGTCGATGTTTTTACTATTATAAGTGATGAGGGGTATGGGTATGTAAATTTTTTACAAATATCCCACGGCGCAATTATTAAATCACACACCTTAGAGCTTAAAAAACAGCTAGACGAGACAGATAAAGAACTGCTAGAGCTAGGGATTATAGAAATACAACAGCGTTTTGACCATAATAGTAGGGAAATCTACGTTCCTTTTGAGGTAAATCTTGGTGATCAATTTAAAATTACAATCCCTAAGCTTGGAGATAAAAAACGCATCTTAGAACTCTCTGAACGTAATGCAAAGTATTATAGAATGGAGCGCTTTAAACAGACTAAAATTGTTGATCCAGATCGCCACACCAATAGGATTATGGCACAGATGAAGGTCGATTTACGTCTTAGTGAAGAGCCTAGACATATTGAGTGTTTTGATAATTCAAACATACAAGGTTCTAATCCCGTTGCTGCCTGTGTCGTTTTTAAGAATGGTAAACCTAGTAAAAACGACTATCGTAAATTCAATATAAAGACGGTAGAAGGACCTGACGATTTTGCAAGTATGGAAGAAGTGGTTTTTAGAAGGTATAAGCGCTTACTCAATGAAGGGGAGCCCTTACCTCAGCTTGTTATTGTAGATGGCGGTAAAGGACAATTATCTAGTGGTGTAAAGGCATTGGACAAACTAGGTTTGAGGGGGAAAATTGCCATCATCGGAATTGCAAAGAGGCTTGAAGAATTATTTTATCCAGGTGATAGCATACCGCTTTATCTTGACAAAAAAAGTGAGACCTTAAAAATTATACAACAATTGCGTAACGAGGCACACCGTTTTGGTATTACCTTTCACCGTAATCAACGTAGTAATGCAGCTTTAGGCACTGAGCTAGATACTATCAAAGGAATAGGAGAAAAAACAATCGTTGATTTATTAAAGCATTATCGGTCTGTCTCAAAAGTCAAAACGGCTTCAAAGAAAAGCCTCACTGAAGTTATCGGACCATCAAAAGCAGGGATTATATATAATCATTATCATCAAAAACAAGAATGAAATACCTCATCTGTATAGCGATCGTATTTTTACACTTTACAGGGCAAGCGCAAGTAAGTGAGCAAGAAGATTTGCGTGTAGGTCTTGTTTTAAGTGGTGGTGGTGCTAAGGGTCTTGCGCACATAGGCGCATTAAAGGTTTTTGAAGAAGCTGGCATACGTATAGATTACATTGCTGGGACGAGTATGGGAGCGATTATAGGAGGTATGTATGCTTCTGGATATACTGCCAGCCAGCTTGATTCTATCTTTACAGCAGTAAATTTTGATAATATTATTCAAGATAATTTGCCTCGAGAGGCAAAAACATTTTATGAGCGTGATGATGACGAGCGCTATGTGGTCTCTCTCCCTTTTGACAATTTTAAACTCTCGCTTCCTAGCTCATTTAGTAAAGGTCAGAATACTTATAATTTACTGGTAAAAAATCTAGACCACGTAAAAGGAGTAACAGATTTTAATAAGCTTCCTATTCCATTTTTATGCATTGCTACAGATGTAGAAAAAGGACAACAGGTAATTCTAGATAAAGGATACCTACCAGAAGCATTAAGTGCTAGCGGTGCTCTGCCCTCTTTGTTTAGCCCTGTTCTTGTAAATGGTAAATTGTTAGTAGACGGGGGTGTGACTAATAATTACCCCATAGATGAGCTACGAGCAAAAGATCTTGATCTCATAATAGGTGTAGATGTACAAGACACTTTACGCGGTCGGTCTGACCTTAAGTCTGCCTCAGAAGTGCTATTACAGATTAATAACTATCGCACCGTCCAGGCAATGGAAACAAAAAAAGCCGAGACAGATATCTATATCAGACCATCTATTGATAATTTTTCTGTGGTATCCTTTGATCAGGGTAGAGCTATCATAAGCGAGGGCCGAAAAATGGCTATGCAGCAGTATGAAATTCTCAAGGATGTTGCTATGAGACAGCGTCCGCTTTCGCGAAAGCGTATAAAACCCAATCCACAAGATTCTATTAAAATAGCTGCCGTGACTGTTACTGGTAACGATCAATATACGCGTGCCTATATACTTGGAAAATTAAAACTCTCCCCGCCAGCTACGATCTCCTATGAGGATTTTTATAATGGGATTAACAACTTAACAGCCACTGAAAATTTTGACCGTATTGGGCATCGTTTACAGAATGTAAACGATGAGCAAGTGTTACACTTAGAATTAAACGAGTCTAGCAGTACTCAATCTCTCAGGCTGGCGCTACATTATGATGATTTATATCGCAGTGCAGGCCTTATTAATTTTACCAAGAAGCGGCTGTTTTTTAAAAATGATATCGCCTCATTAGACTTTATTGTAGGAGATAATTTGAGATATGATTTTGACTATTATATCGATAAAGGGTTTTATTGGAGTGTGGGGATAAACTCTACATATACTACGTTTGATCAATCTGTGAGTGCCAGACTAATTGAAGACTTGAGGGGAGTTCCTCTAGAGGGTATTAATAGAGTGAGTCTAGAATATCAAGATCTTACAAATCGCATTTATTTACAAACCATCCTTGCAAATCAATTTTCATTTGACATAGGTATACAGCACAAATTTTTAGACGTAGAAACAGAAACGGTAGTATCTACAACAGAAGGAGAAACAGCTGTTATTTTTGAAAGAAGCAATTTAGGTGGGGCATACTCACAATTAAAATATGACTCTTTAGACAATAAGTATTTTCCTAGTTCTGGAATCTTATTTGATGCAGATTTTGATCTATTTCTTTTTTCATCAGATTTTAATAATGATTTTACAGAGTTCGGAATTGCAAACGCTCGTCTACGCTATGCTGCTGGACTTAGTGATAAGCTTACCGCAATTGTAGAAACTGCTGGCGGCTTCAAAGTAGGTGGAGCAAACAATAGGTCTCTTGATTTTTTCTTAGGTGGGTTTGGTGCAAAGAAAGTTAATAATATCGTACCCTTCTTAGGCTATGACTATCTAAGTATTGCTGGGGATGGTTATGTTAAAGCTCTTTTTGAAATAGATTATGAGTTTTTACCTAAAAACCATTTCAATCTCTCTGCAAATTTTGCAAACGTAGGTGATAATATTTTTAACCGTCCAGAAGACTGGTTACCGCCTCCTACCTATTCTGGATACTCAATAGGCTACGGTGCTGAGACTTTATTAGGCCCTTTACGTATTAAGTATACGTATAGTCCAGAGGTTAAAAATAGTGACTGGTTTATTAGTTTAGGATTTGAATTTTAAGACACTAGCATACTAAATCGTCTACAAATTCGTTGAGGCACAATTATATTTTTTTTAACGTAAGTGCCCCAATTTACGGCATACATCGTGGTTTTCTATTGTAAATGTTTAATCTCAAAATCATTCATCATGAAAATCACTTTTTTTACCACGTTCCTTACTCTCCTAATTCTCTTTGCTAGCTGTCATTCTTCCAACGAGGAGGATACTAAAACTACAGAAGATCACCTTCTCGCTGTTACTACTGCTGCAACTAATAATCCAGAAGTGTATTACTATGTTACAGCACCTTCCGGTCTGTCTTTGAGAGCAGGTTCTAACTTAAACTCAGACAAAGTTTTGACATTACCTTATGGCGCAGAGGTAAAATTTGTAAACTCTCCAGAACATACGGCTATGACAGTAGAGGGTATTCAAGGTAAAATGATTGAGATTAACTATCAAGGCGCTACTGGCTTTGCCTTTGACGGGTTTTTGACAACACTCGCGCCACCTCAGAAGAATGAACCTATAAACGCATATGCTAAGCGTATAAGTACGGCAAATAAACCAGTTGAGGTGATTAAAACGCCGAGTAAAAGCGGTGAAGCTTATGGGATGACCACCTCTATAGATCTTCCTGCAAAAAGTTGGCTTGAAGCGTATCGCATATCACAGCAATTATTAAATCTTCCAAAATCGATATATCCTGATCTGTCTAAGACCTCTAAGGCTCAAACATTAATTAATAAAAATAAGAGATCACGCACAGAAGTAGATGAACTAACTGTAATACGAGATACAGACGGATTAATACAGCGCTTAAAATATACCTACAAGATGCGAGATTACAGTCGGGAGGTACGTATTGAAAAATCGGAGACTGGTTTTTTAATCACTGAAATAGAAAGCTCGCTATAATCAAAATGCACTTATATAAAAAAAGGAGCCTTCTAGGCTCCTTTTGGTTTCTTGAGACTCTCTAAATTTATATTTCTGAGACTCTTAGCGTGTTAACCATTCCTTTTTCTAGAAGTGGCATCGCTACAAGGTTGATGAGCATATCACCTTTTTCTACAAAGCCGTGATCTATGGCAATCTGTCGGATATCTTCTACAGTTTCATCAGTGCTTACAAACTTATCGTAATAAACTGCCTTCACGCCCCACAATAAATTAAGCTGTGTGAGTATACGTTTATTTGATGTAAATACTAGAATATGAGATGAAGGCCTCCACGCTGAGATTTGAAAAGCAGTATAGCCACTATTTGTTAAGGTTGTGATTGCCTTTGCGTCTATCTCATCTGCCATATGTGCCGCGTGATAGCATATTGCTTTTGTGATATATCGCTTAGTCTTAATATGAGGTGGGTCTTGAGGCACTGTAATGAGCTCAGAATCTTCGACATTTTTACATATAGATGCCATTTTTTCTATTACCTGTACTGGATATTGCCCTACAGAAGTCTCACCAGAAAGCATTACGGCATCTGCTCCGTCCATAACAGAATTTGCTACATCATTTACTTCTGCTCTTGTAGGGGTAAGGCTAGAGATCATGGTTTCCATCATCTGAGTTGCAATGATTACAGGGATGCGAGCTCTCTTTGCTCTTAAAACAAGCTGCTTTTGTACCAGAGGTACTTCGTGTGCTGGTATTTCTACTCCTAGATCACCTCTCGCAACCATTAATGCATCACAATAAGCCACAATTTTATCAATGTTTTCAACAGCTTCTGGCTTTTCTATTTTTGCAATGATAGGTACTTTGTGATCAGAATGCTCTTTTATTAAATCCTGAAGCTGTTGAAGGTCTTCTGCATGTCTCACAAATGATAATGCCATCCAATCTACTTTAAGACTCAAGGCAAAAATCGCATCCTTGACATCCTTTTTAGTAAGTGCTGGTAATGAGATGTTTGTGTTAGGTAGATTAACACCCTTTTTTGATCGCAATGGCCCTCCCTGTATAACTTTTGCTTGAACTTCAGTTTTTCCATCTGTTTTCAATACTTCAAACATTAGTTTTCCGTCATCTAGTAGGATGCGCTCGCCTGCTTTTACATCCCTAGGAAACTGTTTATAATTCATATAAACACGCTCCTTTGTTCCTTCAAACTCACTTTCCGTAGAGAAGGTAATAACATCGCCTGGATGTACAACTACCTCTTCTTTCATTTTTCCTACACGAAGTTTAGGGCCTTGTAAATCTGCAAGTATGGATATATTGAGACCAGTCTCTTCACTTAGCTCGCGTATCATTGCGACGCGTTCTTTAACATCGTCATAATCTGCGTGCGAAAAGTTGATACGAAACACGTCTACACCTGCATTCATCATATCAAGTAATACGTCTCTTTTGCTTGTTGCGGGTCCTAGGGTAGCAACAATTTTGGTTTTTTTTCTATTCGGCATTAGTCAAATATTAAATTTTCTTTCGATTTTAGAGTGCTTACATTTACTTCGTAAGCGGTCACGATCTGGGGGATTTGGTTAAGTATTTTTAAGGTTTTCGCTTTCGCGAAAGCGGTACCATCTTCCACTATTTTTAAAAAAAAATCTACTTGTGGCATTTCTGGTATAAAATGTACTGTTTTCACAGTTTGATCTGACACAAAGAGACCTGATGTTTCTACTTTTTGAGCTTCTATTTTTGACTTGTTTGAAAGTACGTAGTAATCAATATACTGACTGTTATCTTCAAAATCAAAAAAAGGAAAGCTTGCTGTCTTTTCAAAAGATCCAATATATAAGTCTTCTCGAGATCTTGACAAATGGATTTCTAAATTTTTATTGAGTAGAAATGCCAAGTAGTAAGGTTCTAAAGAGCCGTGTATGGCTATGAGTGTGAAGTCATAACCTATGGAATCCTCTAAAAGAATTTTATACGTCCCCATAGCTACAAATCAGAATTGAAAGATACAAATATGACTTCTAAGGTAATGATAAGAACCTTTAAAGTTACGTAAACGTTTTCGCTTACTAGATAAGAGTTCTAAGACTTGAGGGGAATTGTAAAGGTAACTATGGTTCCTTTGCCCTCCTCACTTTCTACGGTTAGGTTGCCTTTGTGAGTTTTAATAAACTCGTGGCAGAGTATTAATCCTAATCCTGATCCTTTCTCGTTGCGAGTGCCACTTTGTACTGTAGATACTGTAAGGTCAAGGAGTCTAGATTGAAAAGTGTCTGGAATACCCATTCCATTATCTTCTATGGAGAATACAAAGTTATTGTCTACCCGATTTAACTCAATTACTACAATGTCATTATCGTAAGAAAATTTAATAGCATTGGAGATTAAGTTTCTTATGGTAGTAGCGATCATGTTTTTATCACCAAAAACATGCCCCTTAAAACTTGATTCTAGCCGAACATTTATTCCCTTACTTTCTAAGGCTTCTTGGTGAATCTTGATTTGATCTTTTATAATCATCGTTATATCAAGATTTCTAGGCTCATACTTGATTTGACCTGTCTGGAGTTTTGACCATTTTAGAAGATTATCTAATAATGATATGCTATTTCTACTTGAATCTTCTAGCGAGTTTATAATAGCGGTGGTCTGCTTGTTTTTAAACTCCTCACCTTTAAGTATATCTAGAAAGTTGATTACAGAAGATAATGGGCTTCTTAAATCGTGAGCGATAATTGAAAAGAACTTATTTTTTGTTGCTACAAGTTCAGATAGCCTCTTTTTTTGAGCCGCAATCATTCTATTTTTACGCTCATATATGTAATACTGTGTGATTAAAAATAACATAAACCCTAAGATCGCTAGATACCATACAAAGGAGGTTACAAACATAATTATACTCCTTTTGTAAGGCTTTTTGTAGGCCGTACTTACAGTGAACTCTTTATTATAAAACGGGATGGATGTTGATATATATTGATCCTCTGGAACTTCAAAATTTTTAAAATATTCTGAGTCTTCTGTTTTTGCATATACTTTTTGACCGTTGTAAGATCGTGTTCTATCAAAATAATTGCCATTACCACATTGAAATTTCAGAACAAACTCGTCTTGATTAATGTTTGAATAAACTCTTTCAACTATAGGAGCAAACTCAGCAACACTTGTGATATAGCCTCTAGACCTTCCTTCTTCATCAAGAATTCCAAAACCTAGCGGAAGCCCTACGCGTCCTTCTAAGAGGTTTGTAGGCTCTGATGCATAAAATCGATCTTCTCGCATAAGAGTATCCATTCTTATGATACCTTCTTTACCAATGATTTTTTCCATCGAAGTTCCCACAAGATATTCTGTGTTAAGGCCTGGCATTACTATATCAAATCTGATTATATGATTTGTATCAATGTAAGAAACACTAAATGGTGGGTCGGCAGAAAGATCTGATAATTGATTGGTAAGAAATGTGTGGACTTGATCTTCTGTAATATCAATATCTGTAACTTCAATGTAACTTTTTAGGCCAGAAATTAGTGTAGCATAAGTATTAAGAGCGTCCCTAAACTCTGCTGCAGCTTCTTTATTTGTATGCTCTAAATCCAGTGCACGAGCCTTCTTTTCTTGATCGGCTATACGGGAAGTTCCCCAATAGACTATGAGTGCCGTAATAAAAGCAACAACGGCAAAAATTAAATAATAGCTCTTTGGAAACTTTATTGACATATTTAGAGAGCACTAACGCTCTTATTTTTAATCTTCTAGGGGACAAAAGATGATTAAAAAGCTAATGTAGTAAATTGATGGGATATCAGGGGGCTATTGTGCCTCTATTTCTCGTTGAAATGCATAAAAAGTTCGTTTAGAGGCAATTTCTTCTGCCTTTTTCTTACTTGTAGCTCTTGCTTTTGAGACTATTTTTCCGTCAATATAAAGCTTTACTCCAAAATGCTTGACAGCGTCTTGACCTGTATCTTCAAAGGTTTCAAATCGAAAGGTGCGCTTTTCCTTCTGGCACCACTCTATAAGCACACTTTTATAACTTATGATACGTCCCTCGAGTTTCTCAATATCTACGTAAGGCTCTATAACACGTTTTTCAATGAATTTTTCGCAATAGCGATATCCTCTATCAAGATATATTGCTCCAACAAGTGCTTCAAATAAATTACCATGAATATTTGCTCCAAAATTATCTATAGGAATATTAGCCTTGACGTAGCGAGCAAGATTGAGATCTCTACCTAATTCATTAAGGTGTTTTCTACTTACGACTTTTGACCTCATCTTAGTTAAGTAGCCTTCATTCCCTCCCTGAACAACTTCAAAAAGATGAGCGGCTATTACAGATCCCAGCATCGCATCTCCTAGGAACTCGAGACGCTCATAATTGAGAGGGTTTCCATCCTCTTTTTTTAGCCCAAGTGAGCGATGTGTGAATGCCTTTTCATAATGACTAATGTCTTTAGGCTTAAAACCTATTATGGACTGCATACGCATAAAAAAACTCCCGTCCTTTTCTTGACGAGAGTTAAATATTTTTTTGAAGGCATTCATTATACTTTAAGCGTCTATTTTTTTGAAAAGTACGCAAGCATTATGACCCCCAAAACCAAACGTATTACTCATAGCTACATTTACAACCTTTTCTTGAGCCTCGTTAAGCGTTAAATTAAAGGATGGGTCAATATTTTCATCAACCTCGGTATGATTAATTGTAGGAGGTACAAGACTATGTTGCATAGCAAGTATTGCAGCAATAGACTCTATAGCTCCTGCGGCACCAAGAAGATGGCCCGTCATAGACTTAGTCGAATTAATATTGATATGAGATGCGTGTTCACCAAAAACTTTTGAAATCGCTTTGAGCTCAGCCACATCCCCTAAAGGTGTTGAAGTACCATGGGTATTTATATGATCAACATCCTCTGGATTTAACCCAGCGTCACGCAGACAATTAAGCATCACGCGCTCTACACCGATTCCATCTGGATGAGGAGCCGTCATATGATATGCATCACTAGACATACCACCACCCACTACTTCTGCATAGATTTTTGCGCCTCTAGCCTTAGCGTGCTCGTATTCCTCAAGGATAAGAGCTCCAGCTCCTTCACCTAGAACAAAACCATCTCTAGTTGCGTCAAAGGGTCTTGATGCCGTTTTCATATCATCATTACGCGTTGATAAGGCGTGCATTGCGTTAAATCCGCCCATACCCGCAGGGGTAACGGCCGCCTCACTTCCTCCTGTAACAATAATATCACAATGTCCTAATCGTATATAGTTTAAAGCGTCTATCATCGCATTTGCAGATGAAGCACACGCAGAAACTGTAGTATAGTTAGGTCCCATAAACCCGTGCTTGATTGAAATATTGCCAGGAGCAATATCTGCAATCATCTTAGGTATAAAAAATGGATTAAATCGTGGTGTTCCGTCTCCAGCGCCAAAGTTTAAAACCTCATTCTGGAAAGTCTCTAGACCGCCTATCCCGGCACCCCAAATAACACCTACTCTAAATTTATCGACCGTGTCTAAATCTACCCCAGCATCATTGATGGCCTCATCTGAGGCCACCAATGCATATTGGGCAAATTTATCTAGCTTACGAGCTTCCTTTCTATCAAAAAACTCGAGCGGGTCAAAATTTTTAAGTTCACAAGCAAACTTCGTTTTAAACTTTTCTGCATCAAAATATGTGA
>CAWUIT010000053.1:0-13333 GCA_963922345.1 uncultured Dokdonia sp.
TCTCCCACAGTAGAAAATATATAGTCTGTGTGTTGCTCTGGTACAAACTTACCTTTAGTTTGGGTGCCTTCAAGAAAGCCTCGGCCAAACCAGCCTCCATTCCCGATTGCGATCTCACTTTGTTGGGTGTTGTAACCTATGCTCTTAGCGTCTACTTCTTTGCCTAATACAATATTAAATCGATCGCGATGTCGCTGTTCAAAAACATTTTCAAAAATATAATTTACGGAGAAGGCAAATAAACACGCTGCAGTTACTAAACCTATATATAATCGTTTTGATGGCCGTTTTTTACGATTTCTTGTGAAGAGTATTATTGCTAGTAAAATGGCAATCATCGCGACATATGCAGGACCGATAAGCAATGTCAAAATAAAAAGTGTTATTGTAGATGCTCCAAGTATTAAATAACTTGCAGCTAATCCTTCACGATACAATGGAAAGAAAAAGGCTGCATAAACTAAAGCACTCCCTGGGTCTGGTTGAGGTATTATTATGAGCGCAGGTATGGCAATAATGGCAAGCGCTTGTATTTGATCCCGGATGGTTTTGATATTTGTTTGTATATCGCTCAAGTATTTAGCGAGTGCAAGTGCTGTAGCTGCCTTTGCAAACTCGCTAGGCTGCAAACTCATAAAACCAAGGTTATACCAGCTTGTTGCACCAGAAATAGTCTTTCCAAATACAAATAATAAGATAAGAGAGAGTAGCGATGCTATATATATTATACTAGAGAATCGCTCAAAAAATTTAGCGTCTAAAAATAAAATAAACGTAATGATTAAAAACCCCAGAAAAATCCAGACTAGCTGCTTAAAGTATAGATTACCCATACTTACAAAAGATTCTGTTGTTGGGTCAAAAGCGGCAGAGTAAATATTGAGCCACCCTATACTTATAAGTAGTAAATATAATACTATGAGTACCCAGTCAAAACTGCCTACATTACGAGAGAAGCGACTCATTAGTAATTAATTCTAAAAGGTTCTCCACTTAGTGGCTTTGCATATTCTTCTTCTAGCGAGTGGGTGAGTATCCAGTCTTCTAAGTCCTTTCGTGTTACTTCTTTATTTATATATTTCTCAATCATAAGAGAAGCGATGCGTCCTCCATATCTAAATCCCCAGTAGCCGTTTTCTACAAATATGGCAATAGCAATTTGAGGGTTTTCCTTGGGAGCAAATGCAACAAATGTGGAGTGATCTGTAAGTTGAACTTGTTTCCCATCAATACGCACAAAATTTTCTGCCGTTCCTGTTTTACCTGAAATTTCTATACCGGGAACTTTTAAGCTTGCCGCCGTTCCATAGTTATACACATCATTTAATCCTTGAATAATGGGTTCAAAATGCTCTGGATCTATAGTGGTGTATCTTTTTTCTTCAAACTCAGAAGGTATGGTATCTGTACCTTCAATTTTCTTTAAAATGTGTGGTTTATAATACCAGCCACGATTTGCAATGGTTGCTGTAAAATGTGCCATTTGTACTGGTGTCATAAGCACTTCTCCTTGTCCGATAGAGTTGGATAGAGTTGCAGCAGCACCCCATCTTCTTCTAGGGAAGTCGTAGGTTCTATTATACATTTGTGCGTTTGGGATCAAACCACGCTTTCCTATAGGTAGGTCATATCCCATAAAATCACCTAGTCCAAAGCTCCTAAGATGGTTTTGCCAGACGGTGATGCCTTCTTGAGGTGTTTCAAATTTATTTATAGTATTAAGATACGCTGTCCCAAAGTAAGCATTACAAGAATAAGCAATACCGCCTATCATTTTTAATGGACTCCTATGATGGTGACACCCAAAGTTGCGACCTCTACCATAACGCATACCTCCATTACAGTATACCTTATCATTTAGTGTCATTGCATTTTCCTGTAAAGCAATTAATCCTGTAAGTGCTTTGAATGGAGATCCTGGTGCATATTCACCCAATAAGGCTCTATCATATAATGGCTTTGCTATAGAATCTCTATCAAGTATAGAGTAGTTAGTAGACCTCTGTCTCCCAACCATAAGTGAAGGTTCATAATTGGGAGCTGTGACAAGAGCTAGAATCTCACCTGTGGCTGGCTCTATAGCTACAATACCACCACGCTTACCTTTCATAAGTTCTTGTCCGTACTTTTGTAACTCTGCATCTATAGTGAGATAGATGTTTTTTCCTTCTACGGGTTCTTTATCGAGGCTACCATCTTTGTAAGGACCTATTACGCGATTAAAACGATCTTTTTGTAAATATTTTACACCTTTTTCACCTCTTAATATCTCTTCATACTGCTGCTCAACACCTTGACGCCCTATTAGATCGCCACTTTTGTAGTATGGTTTTTTGTCTATAATGCCCTGATGAACTTCTTGAATATATCCGAGAAAATTTGCTCCAAAATCTACTTGATAATCACGTAAGGATCTCTTTTGTATAAAAAAACCTTCAAATTTTCGCATTTGCTCACCTAAGTATGCATACTCCTCTTGAGACATAGTAGAAACAATAGCAGATGGCTGCCTAGGTGACCAGTTTCTTGCCTTATCTAGCTGGTCGATAAGCTTTTCCTTTGTGATATTTAATAGAGAGCAAAGGGCAAGTGTGTCAAAAGGCTTAATCTCTCGCGGTATTGCCATTAAATCGTAGGAAGGTTGATTAGAAACTAATAATTTCCCATTACGATCGTAAATACGACCTCTTTGTGGTATCTCAAATTGTTCCTTAATTGCATTACTTTCTGACAAAACTGCCGCAGACGTATCATATACCTGAAGGTAAAATAGACGGGCAATAAATAATATACCAGTGGTTAATACTATAAAAAGAAGCAATAATTTTCTCATTGATTTCGGCTACTGAAGAGGATATTAAACGTTAGGCAGAGTACTATTGTAAAGATACTGGTGACTAACGTTTTATTCAAGGTGTAGAGTATATTGCTTATGTTAAAAACCTCTAAGGCAAAGAGCACAAAGTGGTGTATTAAGACTAATATTGAAATGAATATAAAACGTTCATAAAATCCTACCTTAGATAGCTTGATAGCATTGTACTCATAGCTCACTCCAAATGCAAATTGTAAAATTATAGGTCGTAAATAGGCCAGAAATAAACAAGCAGCTGCGTGGATACCCCCACTATTTCCAAACATATCCATCGTTAAGCCTGTTAAAAATGCTATACATAAATACAAGGCTCGATTTGCTGTAAAAGGAAATATCAGCAAAAACAGAACGTAAGGATAAGGATTTATATAGCCAAAAAGGTTCACATTATTAAACAGGTAAACTTGAGCTATCAAGAGTGCAAAAAAACGGACGCTATTTTTGAAAACACTATTCTTCACCGTTTTCGTTTTCTAGTGAGAGGATTTCATCTCTAAAAGCATTATTGATAATATACACGTGACCCAGATCAGTCATATCGTTTATAAGCTTTACAGAAAGGGTATAAAAATTTTTACTAGGGTCTAGTTCAAAACTAGACACTGTTCCAATAGGTATTCCTTTCGGGAAAATTGCCGATTTCCCACTGGTCTCTACAGTATCACCTACTTTTACTGGAGCTTGTTGTTGCATATCAACAATCTGTACAATATTGGGGTCTTTACCATCCCATTGCAATGTGCCAAAGTGCTCTGAAAATTTAAGCTTAGCATTGGTTGTAAAATTAGAGTTGAGAATAGATAGAACAGTACTGTAATGATCTGAGCTTTTATCTATAATACCTACAATACCCTGGCTAGTTATAACTCCTTGGTCTTTTTTAATTTGCTCTTGAGTACCTCCTAAGAGTGTTATAAAGTTATCTGTTTTAGAGTAGTTATTATTAATAACTTTTGCAGGAATATATGAGAATTGTCTCAGGCTATCAATAGCTATAGGAGAGTTCTCGATGGTAAGTTGTGTGAGATCGTCGTTATTTTCATTAGGAGATTTCAATCTTTCGCGCAAGCGGGCATTTTCTTCTAAGAGTTGTCTATTATAGGTTTTGAGTTTAAAATAATCTTGTATGCTGCTTACAGACCCGTAGATACCCCCCGTAAACCAGTTAGCCGAATTTACAAATTTACTTCTATGGTAAGAATGTGATTGTACAGTAAATACGAGGGAAATAGACAGCAAAAATGCAAAAAGCAGGAAGTGTTTATTCCTGATCAAAAAGTTGATAATCTGCTGCATAACTTAAGAGATTTCTACTTGATTAGAACGCTCTTATACTTAGCAATATTTTTAAGGCATATCCCTGTACCACGCACAACTGCTCTTAATGGGTCTTCTGCAATGTACACTGGTAAATCTGTTTTTTGAGAGAGGCGCTTATCTAAGCCTCGTAACATAGAACCACCTCCAGCAAGATAGATACCAGTGTTATAAATGTCGGCAGCTAGTTCTGGAGGAGTTTGTGATAGGGTTTCCATCACCGCATCTTCAATGCGTAGAATAGATTTATCTAGAGCCTTTGCTATCTCGCGAAAACTTATTTGAACTTGCTTAGGCTTTCCGGTAAGAAGATCTCGACCTTGTACACTCATTTCTTCTGGCGGTACTTCTAGGTCTTCGGTAGCGGCCCCTATTTGAATTTTAATCTTTTCTGCGCTGCGTTCACCTACATATAAGTTATGTTGTGTGCGCATATAATAGATAATGTCATTTGTAAAAACGTCTCCTGCAATTTTTACAGACTTATCACATACAATACCTCCTAGTGCAATTACAGCAATCTCTGTTGTACCACCACCTATATCTACAATCATATTTCCCTTAGGCTGCATAATATCTACACCAATACCTATTGCTGCTGCCATAGGCTCGTGTATAAGGTATACCTCTTTACCGTTTACACGCTCTGCACTTTCTTTTACTGCTCGCATTTCAACCTCTGTAATTCCAGAAGGTATACAAATAACCATTCGCAATGCGGGAGGGAAGAATTTCTTTTTTAATGCAGGAATTTCTTTGATAAACATAGCAATCATTTGCTCGCTCGCGTCAAAGTCTGCTATTACTCCATCCTTAAGAGGTCTAATTGTTTTGATGTTTTCGTGCGTTTTCCCCTGCATTTGTGCAGCCTCTTTTCCTACGGCAATAATTTTTTTTGTCGTACGATCACGAGCTACAATAGAGGGGCTATCTACAACAACTTTATCATTATGTATAATCAGTGTGTTTGCGGTACCAAGGTCGATGGCAATATCCTCAGTTAAAAAATCAAAAAATCCCATAAGGTATTTCGGGGTTATGCGTTAAGTAATAGGTGTATCGTTAAAAGTACGATTTCTAGGGATAAAATCACGCTTTCGCGAAAGCGTACTTACAATAAATTTTATTAATGTTTAAAATGTCTCGTTCCAGTCATTACCATTGAGATATTGTGGGCGTTACAATAGTCGATGGTGAGTTGATCTTTTATCGATCCTCCAGGTTGTATAACCGCAGTTATTCCTGCACCATCTGCTATCTCTACACAGTCTGGAAAAGGGAAAAATGCGTCGCTGGCCATCACAGCACCTTTGAGGTCAAAGCCAAAAGAAGTAGCCTTCTCAATGGCTTGTCGTAAGGCATCTACACGTGAGGTTTGCCCTGTACCACTAGCACACAGTTGTTTGTCTTTTACAAGCACAATGGTATTAGACTTCGTGTGTTTACAAATTTTTGAAGCAAATAATAGATCATCTAGCTCTTGCGCAGTAGGCGCAGTCGTAGTAGCATTTGTAAGATCTTCTTTGGTATCTGTCTTGGCGTTACGGTCCTGAACGAGTGTCCCGTTAAGACAAGTTCTCACATTAGTATCGGGCAAAATGATATCCTTAAGTTTTAAGAGAATCCTATTTTTCTTTCCCTTTAAAATGGCAAGTGCCTCCTCTGTAAATGACGGTGCAATGACCACCTCACAAAATAATTTGTGAATCTCCTCTGCAGTGCTTTGATCAATCTCACCATTGCAAATAAGTACACCTCCAAATGCAGATGTGGGATCTCCAGCAAGAGCATCTACATATGCTTTGTGCATGGTAGTGCGTTGTGCAAAGCCACACGCATTATTGTGCTTTAAAACCGCAAATGTAGGAGCCTCTCCCTGAAATTCTGAGATGAGGTTTACAGCTGCATCTACATCAAGTAGATTATTATAAGATAACTCCTTACCGTGAAGCTTGTCAAACATTTGATCAAAGTCTCCGTAGAAAAAGCCTTTCTGATGTGGGTTTTCACCATAACGCAGTGTTCTACCGTGATTCTCACTATGTCTAAGAGCAGGTATTTCTTGGTCTGTATTGAAATAGTTGAAAATTGCTGCATCGTAATGTGAAGAGATAGCAAAGCTCTTTGCAGCAAACTTTTTTCTTTGTTCTAGTGTAGTAGCACCATTCCCACTAGTGATTATTTCCAGTACTTCTTCATAATCTTCCATTGAAGAGACACAGAGCGTATCTTTAAAATTCTTTGCAGCCGCTCGTATCAAAGAGATACCTCCTATATCTATTTTTTCAATAATGTCTTGTTCTGTTGCACCAGAAGCAACAGTTTTTTCAAAAGGGTATAAATCTACGATGACAAGGTCTAGTTGTGGTATCTCAAACTCCTTCATTTCTTTACGATCACCTTCGTGATCTTGGCGGTTTAGAATACCACCAAATACCTTAGGATGGAGCGTTTTAACACGTCCCCCGAGAATCGATGGGTAAGAAGTAACATCTTCTACAGCGACCACAGGAATATTTAAATCAGTAATAAACTTCTCAGTACCACCCGTAGAATAAAGTGTTACTCCTTGCTCGTGAAGTTTTTTTACAATAGGGGCAAGTCCATCTTTATGAAATACTGAAATTAAAGCTGCGCCTATTTTTTTTGATGTGCTCATGGGAAGATTTTAATGATTTTACTTGAAACTTTGTTTCTGGAAATTAAAAGCTTCAAAAATAGCGATTTTGGCAGTTTTTGTTTGGAGTTTCTATTAACAAAATAGCTTGACTTTGTAACAATTTTTATGGACTGACGTCTTACTCGTATCTTTAGATAAAATCAACCAATGCTTATATACTTAAGAGCCCTAGCTGAGAGTTTTAGATTTGCTGTTAATGCCTTGCGTAATAATAAATTACGTACGTTTCTCTCTTTAATGGGGGTAACAGTAGGGATATTTTCTATTATAGGCGTTCTTGCAGCGGTAGATTCCTTAGAAAAAGATATTAAAGGAAGTCTCTCATCCCTCGATCAAGAGAGTATGATTATTTGTCATATTTCCTTTGGGCCTACAGAGGTACCTCGCTGGAAACGAGAGCAATTTCCACTAGTTACGTATGAAGATTACCAAAACCTTGAGCGTAATCTCCCTGGACTGGGAGCCATAAATTATACGATGTCTATTCCCTCACAAAAGATTAGCTACGATGGGAAGGTCGTGGAGCGTGTGCAAATTGATAATGCAACTGAAGGACTTTTTGAAATCGAAAAATTAGAATTTGAAGAAGGGCGTTTCTTTAATGAGCAAGAATCTACTAATGGAGTTCCTGTAGCAATCATTGGATCAGTATTAAGGGATAATCTTTTTGGAGAAGGTGTAAACCCAATAGGCAAGCAAATAAAAACCTTAAGCCGAAAATTTACGATTATCGGAGTTCTGAAAAAGCAGGGTATTAATGCCTTTGGAGACTCAAAAGATGAGAAAATTGTTATTCCTGTAAATATCGTACGTCGCATCTATGGTGATAATAACCGTTCCACATTTCCTACAATTACTATAGTTCCCGCCGAAGGTGAGGATGCCGATGAATTTTATGCCGTTGCCGAACAGAAAATGAGGGCTGGAAGAGCTATTAAAGCGGGAGAAATCAGTAATTTTTTCATTAATAGATTAAGTGGCTTTACAGAAGCAATAGATGGTATTATAAGTGTACTTACAACAGTGGGCTGGCTTATAGGCGGTTTTGCATTACTTGTAGGTGGCTTCGGTATTGCAAATATTATGTTCGTAAGTGTAAAAGAGCGCACAAATCTTATCGGTATTCAAAAGGCGCTTGGAGCAAAAAGTCGATTTATACTGTTTCAGTTTCTGTTTGAGTCTGTTTTGCTCTCTATTTTTGGAGGATTTATTGGGCTTCTCTTAGTGCAGCTTATTGTATGGTTGCTAGACATCTCAAAGATTGCAGGTGATTTTGACTTTGTTTTATCGTTTAATAATATATTCTTAGGTCTATTTACAACCTTTATTATTGGGATTGTAGCAGGAATAATCCCAGCAATCGGTGCTTCAAGGTTAGATCCTGTTGAGGCTATAAGAACAGGTATGTAAATAATACCAGTAAGGTGTTTAGTAACGCTTTAACAGCCTTCAATTAGTCTAGAGCACCTCTGCAACTTGTTCATTTACCCACTCTAGAAAATGCTCATCTTCTTTTGTAAAAGGGTCAATTTGGTTTGAATCAATGTCTATTTGCCCAATATTCTTGCCACTCTTAAATAGAGGGATTACAATCTCACTCTTTACAGTGATAGAGCAGGCTATATAATTATCTTGAGCTTTTACGTCTGGCACTACAAAGTTTGCATTAGACTCTGCCACTTGACCGCAAATTCCCTTACCAAAAGGAATTACCGTATGATCTGTAGGTGTCCCAGAAAAAGCTTCTAGATGTAACGTACGTTCTTCGTGATTTGCCATGTAGTAACCCACCCAGTCATAATAACTTATGTTTGAGCGCAACAGCTCGCAAATGGCTGTCATTCTCTCTTTTGGTTGATTGTCTTTATTCTCAATAATAGTAATCACTTCTGTTTTTAAAGCTTCAAAAGTCATATTTCTTGTATTTTAGACGTTTAAAATCCTACGGTGCTCAAATTAATTGGCAAATATAAGTCTGTACTTCGATTCCTATTCATATTTATAGGAAGTTATTTGGTTTTTGTAACACTTTACCAACTATTTTTAACCTACGGAGCCAGTAGTCGCTATTTTCCAGATTTTATTACACATTTTGTTGCAATACAAAGTCAAAACATCATATCTCTATTTGGATATCAAATGGAGGTAGTGCCAAGTCAGGTAGAACCCGCAATGAATATTGTTTTACAAGGCAAAACACTTGTTCGTATCTTAGAAGGGTGCAACGCTGTGAGTGTGATGCTACTTTTTATAGCATTTATGCTAGCTTTCTTTGGAGACCTTAAAAAAACGCTTTTATTTATCTTAGGAGGAACTATTCTCATCTATGTAATGAATATTCTACGCATAGCTGTGCTCACAATAGGTATTTATGAATACCCAGAGTACGCAGACTTTTTACACGGTACTGTCTTTCCAGCCATTATCTACGGGACTGTATTTTTACTGTGGCTAGCGTGGATAAACTTTTATAAAAAACCTGTAAAAAATGTCTAAAGCAGTGCGCCTAGTGTTGGGTTTGTTGTGCTTAGCTGGACTGTTATTTGTACGCTTTCGCGAAAGCGAACTATTCTACGACCCGCTCATAAATTACTTTCACGGAGATTTTCAAAATACTAATCTTCCAGAGCTATCGATGTTTAAGTTAATAGGAAACCTATTGCTGAGGTATGGTATAAATATGCTCTTCTCTCTAGGATTATTATGGGCGATTTTTCTAGATAAGAATATCTTAAAATTTGTGATTATTTTTTATTTAGGAATAGGAATACTTCTCTTAATTCCATTCTATATTCTTTTAAAAGATTATGTGCCTTCAGAGTATTTGGCATTCTTTTATGTGCGTAGATTTTTAATACAACCACTTATTGTCTTCCTACTAATACCAGCTTTTTTTTACTATCGTAAGGTAAATGGGCAATGAGTTGTATTTTTGTAAATCTAATTTTTGAATGATGAAATATTTATTTTATTGTGTAGTAGTTTTAATGTTATCGGCTTGCAAGCAAAACAATGAAGCAACTGTAAAAACAGCTCCCTCACAGATGGATGATCATAAAATTGAGGCAACGCCCACTAGAGACCTCAATGCGACTGAGACTCAAGAGGCTGTGACCTTCAGTACAGAGGAGGCAAGTATGGTATACCTTGCCTATCTTGACCTCAAAGCCAGCCTTGTTAATACAGATGCGACCGAAGCAGCTAAAATAGCAGCAGAGTTTGATGAAAAATTACAAGCTTATCCAGATGATGCTTTATTAATGAAACTAAGTGATGATCTCAAATCTATAAAAGAGACGGATAATGCCAAACAACAGCGTATTGCTTTCGAAAAGGTTTCTTACAAAATCGAATCATACCTATCTGATAAAATTGCTTCTGGAGTAATCTTTAAACAGTACTGCCCGATGGCCTTTGATGGTAAAGGGGCCTACTGGTTATCTAACTCTGAAGAAGTGCGCAATCCTTACTACGGCGATGTGATGCTCAAATGTGGGGTAGTAGATGAGCGCCTACAGTAGCGTTAAAACATCTTAAAATTAGTAGTGTTTGGTACAATTCTTGTAGTTTTACGACTGATTATGAATAAGATAGCCCAGAAGATAATGTCTACGTTACTCGCACTTTTAGTGTTAGGGTCGACTACCTCATTTGCGGTAGATAAGCATTTTTGTGGAGAGCATCTTATTGATATAGCTTTTTTTGGAGAGGCTACACCGTGCGCGATGGAGACTGCACTTGTTGAGAAGTATGGTCCTGAGCACAATAAAAAATCAGAATGTTGTAAGGATGAAATTGTTATAATACAAGGTCAGGACGAAATCAAATTACAATTTGATCAACTTACCATCGAGAATCTTACATTCTTACAAACATTTATACATACGTATGTAGACCTCTTTGAGGGTCTCGAACGTAACTTCGTCCCTTTTGAAGGCTATCCACCCCCTTTGATAGTATCAGACTATCAGGTTCTTTACGATCAATACCTCATTTAAAATTTTTCTCCGCTAAGGCGGTTTATCAGTACACCTATTGTAAAATTTACTAGTAGGTGTAAAACTGTATCTTAACTAAGATGTATATGTTTAATGAAACATCCTTATTTGGGTGTTACAGAAAAATTTTAAAATGAAATATCTCATATTAGTATTTATAACATTTTGCGCTTTTACAAACGCGTACTCACAAGGTCCACCTATAACAGCAGATAAGCCAATAATGTTGGGCGGTGGGAGCTTTACAACAAAAACACTTGTAGAAATTAGAGACACAGAGCGAATTAACGCTGTGTACGTCCCCCTTATGCTGCATTATTTGCCCACATCAAATTCACTGGTTGCTCTACACCTGCCATACATTAATTATAGAATCAAGGAAGGGGAAGATGGAAGCGGCTTGGCTGATGTAAAGTTTCTAGGGAAGTATCAATTCTATAGAAAAGATGCGACGGGTAAGACCTTCCGTATGGTGGCCAAAACACTCCAGACATTACCTACAGGAGAAGAGATCGACCTTATGGATCTAAGTACTGGTAAATATGCTGGTTACTATGGTTTAATCTCGGGTTATGAGACATTAAAATATAGCATAAGCACAGAGCTAGGGTATAATTGGCAACCCGACGGCACATTAGATGAGTTTAGGTCGAAGTTAGGTTTTGGTCTTCCGCTTTTAAAGCCACAGTACCCTAATAAACAGATTAATCTATATTTTGAATATACAAGCTCACTATTAACAGAGCGTGACTGGTATCAACTGCTGTATGCTCAAGGGATACAATATGCAGGTAAAAACCTCACTTTTGATCTATCAGTACAGTTACCACTTATTCAAAATATGCCTACATCAAGAGAATTAAATTACAGCGTGTTTATTGGAACACGTTACACTTTTTAAAAACACATATTATGAAAACGATATTCACAACACTTATGATCGCATTAATCACCATCACGGGGGTGAATGCTCAAAAATCTATGGATCAATTTGAGGTACAGGTAGATGGACTAGGTTGTCCATTTTGCGCCTATGGTCTTGAAAAGAAATTTAAAGAATTTAGAGGCATAAAGAATGTCGCTATTGATATTGAAACTGGAGACTTCTCATTTCAATATCCTGCAGAAAAGGAGCTCGCTCTTGAAGCTGTCATTAAACAAGTTGAGAAAGCGGGTTATACGCCTATTACAGCAAAAATAATGAGAGCAAATGGGGAGGTAGAGGCATCAACGTCAAATACCACGCAGCTCACAGAAAATAGTGAGATCAAAACTCAGAAAATGCTTGTCGCTGGAAAATGTGGTATGTGTGAGGCAAGAATCGTAAAAGCCACAACAGGAATTCCAGGAGTGACAGATGCCACTTGGGATGTTGATACAAAACTGCTAGAAGTACGTTTTGATAACAGCCAGACCACTCCAGATGCAATTCAAAAAACGATTGCAAAGGCTGGACATGATACCAAAGGTCACAAAGCAACTGATGGTGCGTATAAAGATTTGCCAGCTTGTTGTAAGTATGAGCGCTTAGTACAATAATGTCTTTTATCCCTAAAAAATAGATTAAGAGGTGCCTGATGCACTGCATTTGGGCATCTTTTTATAAAATCTTTACAATATGAAAAATATATACATACTAGCATTACTATTTATAAGTGCTATAAGTTGCAAGGATACGCAACAGACAGAGTTACAATGGGTACATCAAAAAACCATTGTACTAGAAGGTATCAATCCTATCGGTATTGCTCAAGGTAACAATGGGATTTGGATCAGTGATGGCGACCATTTTAGGGTTGTTCTAGTAGATCAGGATGGAGTCATCAAGCAGGTCATTGACTCTTTAGATCGACCTATGCACATTTCGGCGAGAGATGGTGAACTGGTAATCCCTCAATACGGAAATGATGAGGTACTACGCTTTCGCGAAAGCGCAACACAAATAGATTACAACACTGTAAAAACGATCATTAATGCTAAGGATAGTCTAGACGCCCCAGCAGGTGTTGATATACAGGGAGCTGAAATTGCTATCGCCGATTTTTACAATAATCAAATCCATTACTCAGCAAATAGTAAGGATTGGATAACTTTTGGAAAAGAAGGAAAGGCAGATGGTGATTTTTATTATCCTACAGATGTACAGATCACAGAAAGAGGTCTTTGGGTGGCAGATGCATACAACAATCGCTTGCAGAAGTTTGACAAAACTGGAAATCACTTACTCACCGTGGGTCAGGATCAAAATATGAATGCCGCAACAGGGATTTTTATTTCTGAACAACACGTTTTTTCAACAGATTTTGAAAACGATCGTGTGCTGGTATTTGATAAAGATGGAACCTTTAAGCAAGTACTAAGTCAGGATATTTCAAAACCTACAGATATGATCGTTATTGATGGGATTTTGTACGTGGGTAATTATAAGGGGAAATCGTTAAGTCTTTTTGAACAAAAAGAGGT
>CAWUIT010000054.1:0-13282 GCA_963922345.1 uncultured Dokdonia sp.
GACTTAGGATCTAGTGCCTTACGGTGTGAGAGTTCGAGTCTCTCCGCCTGTACAAATAAAGAGTTAACTTTTTAAGTTAGCTCTTTTTTATTTTACAGTCTTACAAGAATATCCTAAATGGAATGCATAAAAAGGTATTAGCTATGTTTTTAAGATTCTAGCTTTTGCCACTTAGGAGAGAAATAGGTGGCACGACCACCAAGTTTTATTTTTTTGATCTTCCCATTAGTATGATAACAAATACCATCAGCTTTTCGGAAATGCATTAAAAAACCTTCTGGAAAGTCATCATAGTGCGCATCATTTTCTATAGCGACTTCGATCACCTTTTTCATAGCATCAAAAACACCTTGCATTTCTTGTTTTGACATATGCTCTACTTTTCTTTCAGGGTGTATTTTAGCCTGATAAAGAATTTCATCTGCCATCCAATTGCCTACACCAGCGGCTACGCTTTGGTCTAATAGAATCTTTTTAATATGAGTTTTGCGAGCGCTCAGCGACTGTTGAAAATCTTTAAAGTCTAAGTCTCTAGCATCATCGCTAAGATTATGAGCGGTTTTGTAGTCTTCAATAGAATCAATTAAATCCCACCATCCAAATTTTCTCTTGTTTTCAAACGCAAAATGAAACCCGTTGTCAAAAGAGAGCATAATATGACCAAATTTTGGTCTATCGTCCTGCTCTTTAAAATAATTGGGGCGTCCAGTCATACCAAAATGCATAACGAGTATTTTACTATTTGTAGTTTTTACGAAAAGGTATTTACCTATGCGTTCTGTGCCCTTAAGTTGAGCTCCTACGAGATGTTCTTCAAAAGTTGAGATGGGCTTTTTGAGAAGTTTTGAATCTCTGCAGTCTAAGGATACTATCGTTTTATGAAGTGAAGTGCTGTCTATATACACTTTATACCCGTGTACTTCTGGTAATTCTGGCATTTTCCTTTAAAACTACGATAAATGTCTCTCTCAACAAGCAACATTTACGTGTAGGGTCTTTATATAAATGTAATTTAAGATCATTTTATGAAACCGTGATTCCTTTTATTACGTAAGTATGAGTAATCAAACAATCCCAAATTATGATGATTACTACAACATTCAAATATGTAGCGCTATTTTGCGCCTGCACTTTTTCCCTTGTCTTACAAAGTCAGGTGGGTATAAATACAACTTCACCGTCTAATAGTCTAGATATTAATATTGAAAATGCTACCTCAGATGGTATTAATATAGGGAATGACACCTTTAGCACCCAGCTGCTAGCAGAACCAGCAAATGGAGGTACTTTTGCGTTTAATAATTCTCGAAGTGGTGGCCTTATGGCTTTACGTTTTAATAGTAATAACAGATTGCTATTTACTCAAAATGGTTTCTACCCTGCTGTAAATGCAGTAAATAATACTGTAAACGGAGCCTTGGATATCGGTCGTTTTAATTTACACTTCAGAAGAGTATACACGCAGGGCGTTCATACCAACGATAATGGTGTAAATGGTGGTCTGCGAATCAATATAGGAAGTGGAGGTAATGACGTAGCAGATTACCAGTTCAGTGAGTTTGCATTTTTTCCCGTTGCAAATCAGGTTAAGGATTTAGGACGAAATGGAAATTTCTGGAGGAACTTTTACTTTGTTTCAGCATTTACACCTTCTGATAAACGTCTCAAACGGAATATCAATCCGATTTCGAAAGGATTAGATGTACTACAAAAACTTAAACTATATGAATATAACTACACCTTTGAAGAAGGTGACAGAGTTCATTATGGATTTATGGCGCAAGAGCTTCAAAAAGTATTACCTAATCTTATCTCTATAGGTGATGATGATCAAAACACGTTAAGTATTAACTATACTGAGACTATACCTATTATAATCAAAGCAATTCAAGATCAACAAGAGATAATCAATAATCAAAACCAAAAAATTGAAAAGCTCACTTCTCTTGTAGAACAGCTTATAGCTGAAGAAGAGTAATACGTTACGCTTTGTAAGCCTCGCTTAGAAAATGTAAAAAAGGCTGGATCTTTTTATACCCTTCTTCAATGATGGATACGTAGTTGTCTCCCGTTACTTGATCATTCGTAAGATCGTGCCTTACAGTAAAACTTTTAAAGTTTAAAAGATTGATATACTTATGATCAGAACTGTAACCTTGTGGCGATGTCTTGAGTTTGTCATCTTGCCGGTCTAGAGTGCCGTAAAATTTTTTAAACTCCTCTGAGTTTAAGATTCTTTCAAGTTTGCTTCCAGAACTGTCAATTGCTTTTCTGATTTTATCTAGCTTTTCTTTATCAGGTCTATAAAATCCACCTGCAATAAATGATTGGCCAGGCCCCATATGAATGTAGAAGGACGCCTTTTTATCAAGATGTTTTGACGGTTCACAAGAGAAGTAATCTTTGTAGGTAGGCTTGTCAGGATGGTAAAGTAGATTGTTATTTATTTTTCCAATCGTTTTTTTAGGAGTGACATTCCCAAAGTCACTATCTATGTCAGATAGGGCGTTTAATATCTCTTGACACTGAGCAATCCAATACTCTTTTGCTTGCTCGTATCTGTCCCTATTTTCATCCATCCATTCCTTACTATTATTGTTTCTAAGGTCTCTAAGAAATCTAAATATATAGGCATTATTACTCATCTTTTTCTTTTAAAATTATGGAGAAAAAGCTTCTGTAAGAGCTAGCTTAACATAACATTATGGAGTGTGGTGGTTTACGCTTTCGCGAAAGCGTATCACATCAATACATAAGTAATTGGTCAATTTCAGAAGGATCAACGCTTGCATTTGCTCCAGATTTTCCGGCAACAATGCTCCCTACAGCACAAGCAACTTCCAAGGCGTCATCTGCAGTTTCGCCAGATAATAGGCCAAAAATAAGCGTAGCCAGAAAGCTGTCTCCAGCACCCACAGTATCTACTACTTTTGTGGGAAATCCTTTTTGCGTGTGAATCCCCCCTTTATGATATAACATGGCTCCCTCTGCACCTAGGGTAACACATACAGTGGGCGTTTCGGTAACGGCACTTAGCATTTTAAGCTCATCTTCAAGTGTCTCGCCTTCGATTCCTAAAGCGATTACAACGAGTTCAAGCTCCTCATCATTGAGTTTGATCATATGTGCAGCTTCCATAAGCCCTACAACCATCTCCAGGTCGTAAAACGGCGTGCGTAAGTTCAAGTCAAAAACGGTATATGCAGCTCGTGCCATAAGCACCTCAATAGCTTCAAGATTTGTCGAGGGTTTTACAGATAAGTTATCTTCGAGAGATATGTGGTTTGTCACGCTTTCGCGAAAAGCGAGACTCCCTATAACCAAAGCATCTGCCTGAGCCACTATGGCAGCATTATCTTCAGTCCACGTGATATGATCCCAAGCTGCATTTTCTTTTATAGTGTAGGAAGCAGCCCCTTTCTTATCAAGTGTTACTTCTACCTCTCCCGTGGCGAGATCGTTACGCTGAATATATGTGGTACCTAGATTGTGCGATTTTATCTCCTCTAGCGCCTCTTTGCCAAGAGGATCATTTCCTACGGCTGAGATCATAGCTACATCTGCACCGTACGAGTGCAGGCGCAAGGCTACATTGAGAGGAGCTCCTCCCAAATGTTTTTTATCAGAGAATACATCCCATAAAATCTCACCATAGCAGGCAATTTTCAAAGTTTTATTGGTCATTAGGTACAAGTTCTTTTTCTAGTTCTTCTAAAGTACGTCCTTTAGTCTCTGGCATTTTTGTAATGGCCCATATTAATTGGAGTACCATCATACCCGCAAAGAAATAATAAATATTCCATAGATTATCACGCATTATCCCTTCTGTATCATCTATAAAGAACGGAGTGATAAGTGTAATAATAGCCGCAAATACCCAGTGTGTACTCGTTCCCCAAGATTGTCCGTACGCGCGCACACGATTTGGGAAAATCTCTGAAATAAACACCCAGATTACGGCTCCTTGACCTATAGCGTGAGATGCTACAAAAGTACAGATAAATGTGAGCAATAAGGTCGAACTAAGCTCCATCTGGAAACAAACTCCTACCATTATTAAACTTATGATGTAACCTACAGAACCTATTATAATAAGTTGCCTTCTTCCCAATTTATCAATAAGACGTACGCCTATAAGCGTAAAAATGAGATTAACAATACCAATGGCAATGGAGTTGAAAAGAGACTCAGAGCCTCCCAGTCCTGCTTGTTCTAGTATTTGAGGCGCATAATACAATACAAAATTAATCCCTGAGAGCTGATTAAAAAATGCGATCAAAAATCCAAGCCATAGCACCCTGCTGTATTTTTTCTGGAAGAGGTTGTCGCTTGATTTTGGCTGTTCAAGGTCGAGCTTGATCTCGCGTAGTTGGGCTTCGGCGTGGGCGGGCTCATACATTTTATTGAGAACCTCACGCGCGCCCACATCGTCTTTTTTATGCAATGCTAACCATCGCGGACTATTAGGAACTCTCGTGACCATTAACGTATATAAAAAGGCAGGTATAGCTTCAACACCGAGCATCCATCTCCAGTCATTTGCGCCATCAAAACCTTTAAGCGCCCAGTTAGAAACAAAAGCGACTAATATTCCAAATACGAGACAAAACTGATATAGAGAGCCTAGTCTTCCTCTGTTTTCGCCGGTCGTAATTTCAGAAATGTAAATAGGTGCCGCTACAGATGATACCCCAACGCCTATACCTCCAATAAATCTAAAAAACGAGAAGAGAAACGGATCTGTTGCAAGCGCACTTCCTACGGCCGATAAGAAAAAGAGAATCCCTATCCAAAACAAGGTTTTTTTACGTCCTAACTTCTCTGTAGGAATGCCGCCTAATAAAGATCCTAAAACAGTTCCCCATAGCGCCATACTCATTATGAATGTACCGTGCATAAATGGGGAGAGATCCCATAACTCTTTTATAGGCGAATTTGCCCCGCTTATGACCACCGTGTCAAATCCAAAGAGAAATCCAGCTAAGGCTACAGTAATACTCCATTTTGTAATATCTTTCATGGGAAGAACGTAATTAATATAATGTTTAGAACCAGCTCAAAAGTTTTTAAAGCATAGCTACGAATGTACTATAACAAATGAATATGAGGTCTAATCCCATATGCTCTTGACTTTACTCACTTTTAAATCAGTAAGAATTTTTGTTTTGCTTACAAATGTAAGTGCAGTATAAGGTGTGGTCGGAAAAATCTGCTCTGTAAAAACCGTGCTACCTTGATCTATAAATATTTCTAAGGAAGATGCATCCAAAAATATAGTGTACGTGTGATTCTGAGCATCTTTTGTAATCGCTGGAGCATAATGAACGCGCTCTGCAAAACTTGGTTCAAAACTAGTGAGGCCTGATCGCTTGCGGTTTACATAAAACTGATTTTTAGATTTATCGTAGCCAAATTTGAGAGATTCTTTATTAACGTTTGTAAAGTTCAACTCAAAATCATTCAACTTTCCGGGGATTGTAAAATCTAAGCGTTGCTCATTGTAATTTGCACTTGAAAGCGACATACCCCCTTTCATAGTGTCGTGCACAACGGTGGCATATTCATAAGTGTTAATCGCAGGAATAGGATAATTTCTTAGGAAATAGCTGCTTTCTATATTTTTATGAAGTGTAATATTTCGCGGAAGCGTCATTGCACTTCTCCAGACTTCTGTAGGTGTTGTGCGTGCGTAATCCCAGTTACTCATCCAGCCTATGAATGTTCTGTCGTCATCTGTGAGGCCATTATAGGTAACTCCAGCGTAGTTGTCTCTACCATAGTCAATCCACTTGGTCTCTTTTTGATTTGTGGTAAAGGTCGTGCCATCAAAATCACCAATGAAATATTGTGTACCCGAACCACCATTAGGCGCTCCAGGATTGATGCTTATGAGTAACACCCATTTAGTTTCATCTGTTCCAGCAACTTTAAGTGGAAACAGATCTGGACATTCCCAAACACCACCGTGAGCGCCTTTGTCTCTGCCAAATTCGCTCATTAATGTCCAGTCAATCAAATTGGGACTGCTGTAAAACTTAGCGTGATCACCAGCTACAAGTGACATCACCCATTTGCCAGTTTCCTCGTGCCACATCACCTTAGGATCACGGAAGTCTTTGATGTTTTCTTCATTCCCGATGACAGGATTCCCTTCATATTTTGTCCACGTTTTTCCTTCATCTAGACTGTAAGCGATTCCTTGTGTTTGAAAGTCTTTGCGTCCTTGTTTTTCACCTTCCATGAGATGGTAGGTAAATATGGCTACCATAGGAGGATTTTCTTTAGCTCCTAGGCCAGATGTGTTTTTGATATCCATTACAGCGCTTCCAGAAAAGATATAGCCTAGCTCATCTGGATATAGTGCTATAGGTTGGTGCTCCCACGTTATAGCATCTTTAGATGTCGCGTGCCCCCAATGCATAGGTCCCCAAACTATATCTTCTGGATAATATTGGTAAAATAGATGGTAAGTACCATTATGATATAGAAGTCCGTTTGGATCATTCATCCACTTTTGAGGAGGTGTAAAGTGGTATTGTGGGCGGTAGCTTTCGCGAAAGCGTTTTTCTTTAGTGCTAATGCTACTACTACTTACATTGTCTACAGGTGTCTTTTTTTTACAACTTGTAAACATAAGAGTAGTGAGGATAACCAGTATAAATCTCATAAAGTAGTATTGAATGTCATAAATATAATAACTTTAAATTATTAGCACATTTTTGTACCATAAAGGATTTGATTAAATTGTACACTTGGCAAATGTAGGCCTATATTTATACCGTAATTATGAAAAGAAAACTCACCTTAAAACTTATTGCTAAAGAGCTTGATGTCTCTATCTCTACTGTTTCTAAAGCACTGCGAGATAGTGCCGAAATAAGTGAGGATACACGCCAGAAAATCAAGGCTTTTGCTAAGCTTTATAATTACAAGCCTAATAATATTGCTCTAAGCCTTAAAAATCGTAAAACACGTACTATAGGGATCATTATCCCTCAAATTGTCCATCATTTTTTTACAACTGTAATTAGAGGTGTAGAACAAATGGCAAGGGAGCACAATTATAATGTAATTATAACGCTGTCTAATAATGATTTTGATAAGGAAGTTCTCAATATGGAGCTTCTAGCAAATGGTAGTACAGATGGTTTTATTCTATCGCTTTCTAAAGAGACAATGCAGAAAGACGATTTTAGACATCTCACAGAAGCTATAGATCAGGGTATGCCTGTAGTTATGTTTGATAGAATAGTCGATGAAATTCCTTGTGATAAAGTTTTAATAGATGATCGTGAAGGTGCAAAACTAGGTGTAAATCACCTTATAAAAACGGGTTGTAAGAAAATTGCTATCTTAACTACAGAAGATTATATCACCATCGGTAAGTTAAGAACCAAGGGTTATATGGAAGCTTTAGAGTCTGCAGGTATTAAAGTTGATAATGATCTTATTCTAAAACTTGATGCCATAGATGATCTTAATGAGAAAGCGATGGCTCGTATCAAACACTTTTTAAAAGGAAAGGATATAGATGGGGTTTTCACAATTAATGAGATCTTTGCTGTAACTGCCGCAAAATACGTGATGGAGGCAGGTAAATCTATTCCGGAGGACGTGGGGATTGTGAGCTTCTCAGACGGTGAGTTATCTCAACATTTTGTACCTAGTTTAACAACGGTGAGCCAGCATGGTGAGCAAATGGGCCGCAAAGCGGCAGAGCTCCTTATCAATAAACTAGAGCGCCCAGAAGAAGAGGTGGAGCAATACACAACTGCTTATATTGATACAAGCTTGATAGAGCGAGAAAGTACCAAGAGAGTACGTTAATACGATTCTCCTAAATGAATAAATTAAAAAAGTAAATTACCTTTTTATCAGGTAGTTAATTTGATATAATTAAATAAATGAAAAAGAAGGCATTCTTATTTGACCTTGACGGTGTTATCGTAGATACTGCAAAGTTTCATTATCTCGCCTGGCGCAATCTTGCTAAAGAGATGAATTTTGATTTTACAGAAGAGCAGAATGAGCTTTTTAAAGGGGTGAGTAGGGTACGATCGCTTGAGATTCTCCTTGACCTTGCAAAATATGACGCTACAAAAGAACAAAAAGACCGATGGCTCATTCAAAAAAATGAAGAGTATCTCAAGTATATTGAAGAGATGGACGCGCGTGAGATTTTACCAGATGTTGAACGTGTACTAGACTTTTTACACGATGCTAATCAAGGGGTGGCTCTAGGTAGTGCTAGTAAGAATGCTCGCCCTATCCTAAAAAAACTTAATTTGATTGAGAAATTTGAAGCCATTGTAGACGGCAATGATGTTACAGCTGCAAAGCCGGATCCTCAAGTATTTCTCAAAGGAGGTGAAGCCCTAAGTATAGAGCGCGAAGATTGCATCGTTTTTGAAGATAGCATAGCGGGAATACAAGCAGCAAATAAAGCAGGAATGGTAAGCATTGGTATAGGCGAGAAAGAGGTCTTGGGCGAAGCAGACTATGTCTTTAAGGAATTTACAGAGATAAGTGATGCTTTTTTACTAGAACTCATTAATAAGTAGTATACACACATACATCACACAGCTTTTAACAACACTAAAGTACAATTCAATCTATTAATTTAAATGCATAGTAATTATATAACTCCGAATGATTGGTCCATCATAGAAGAAGGGTGGGATCCCGACCGCGTTAAATCTTCAGAAAGCTTGATGTCGCTTGGAAATGGCGCTATGGGACAGCGAGCAAATTTTGAAGAAGATTATAGCGGGGCTACCTTTCAAGGGAGTTATATAGGTGGCGTTTATTACCCTGATAAAACACGTGTAGGCTGGTGGAAAAATGGATATCCAGAATACTTTGCAAAAGTACTTAATGCGCCTAGCTGGATCGGTATTAAAGTTTTGGTGAATGGTGAGTCTTTAGACTTGAATAAATGTGCTTGGGTAAAAGAGTTCAGACGTGAGCTCTATATGAAGGAAGGCGTACTTTATAGGAGTTTTACGGCACGTCTTAAAAATGAGGTAGAGGTCGCGGTGCACGTAACCCGATTTCTAAGTCTCGAGATGGATGAAATAGGCGCTATACAATATGATGTCAAGCCACTTAATTGTGACGCAACAATTTGCTATGAGCCGTACCTTGATAGTGGTATAACTAATGAAGATTCTAATTGGGATGACAAATTCTGGAACACTCTAGACGTTAAAGAAGATAACGATAAAGCGTTTATCACTGCGCATACTATGAAAACCAATTTTCACGTATGCACTATGATGCAAAATACGTTTAGTGTAGAGGGGAGAAGAGTTATGCTTTCGCGAAAGCGTATAACTAAAAAAACGCAGTACATAAGCTATCAATACGAAACAGATGTTGCACAAGGAGAAACTTTTACCATACACAAATATGGAGGCTATGTAAGCAGTCTCAATCATCTACAGGATAATCTTGTAACAGCAGCCTCCCAAGCACTTGCAAATGCAACAGAGCTAGGTTTTGAGAAACTTAAACAATTACAAAAAGACTCGTGGTCTAATATATGGGAGATGTCTGATATTACTATTGATGGAGATATAAAGGCGCAGCAAGGTATACGCTTTAATATATTCCATCTTAATCAAACGTATACAGGTCAAGACAGCAGGCTCAATATAGGTCCAAAAGGATTTACGGGTGAAAAATATGGAGGATCTACTTATTGGGATACAGAAGCTTATTGTATTCCTTTTTATATGGCAACTAAGGATCAAAGCGTCGCTAGACAATTGTTAGTATACCGTTACAATCACCTTGAAAAAGCAATAGAAAATGCTAAAAAGCTTGGCTTTACGGGAGGTGCTGCGTTATACCCTATGGTAACTATGAATGGTGAGGAGTGCCATAATGAATGGGAGATCACTTTTGAAGAAATACATCGCAATGGGTCTATGGTCTATGCTATCTATAATTATGAGCGTTATACTGGCGATACTACCTACATACCAGAGATGGGTCTTGAGGTGATTATAGGTGTTGCGAGATTCTGGCGACAGCGCGCTACCTTTTCTAAGTTTAAGAATAAATACGTTATTCTAGGAGTCACTGGGCCTAATGAATATGAAAATAATGTAAATAACAACTGGTTTACTAACTATATAGCTAAGTGGTGTCTTGAATATGCTTTTGAAAAAGCAGAAGAAATCAAAAAATTTGCAAAGGAAGACTGGTCACGTATCTCTGGAAAAACAAAGCTCACGTATGATGAGATGCTCTCTTGGAAATCTACAGCAGAGCAAATTTATTTCCCTTTTAACGAGGATCTTGGTATTTTTTTACAACAAGACGGTTTTTTAGACAAAGAATTAATTCCTGTAGATAAATTACCTAAAGATCAACGACCTATAAATCAAAAATGGTCTTGGGATAGAATTTTAAGATCTCCCTATATTAAACAAGCAGATACTTTACAGGGCTTTTACTTTTTTGAAGATCATTTTACAAGTAAGCAGCTTGAAGAACACTTTGACTTTTATGAACCCTTTACTGTTCACGAGAGTTCTCTTTCTCCTTGTGTACACGCCATACAGGCCGCAAAGCTAGACCGGATGGAACAGGCTTACCAATTTTATTTGCGCACATCCAGGCTTGATCTAGATGACTATAATAAGGAGGTTGAAGAAGGTTTGCACATAACTAGTATGGCTGGTACGTGGCAAAGTGTAGTAGAAGGGTTTGGTGGAATGCGAGTAAAAAATAACAAACTCTCATTTGAAACAAAAATTCCAAATGCCTGGACAAGTTATAGTTTTAAAGTAAACTTTAGAGGGCAGATCATAAAAGTAAATGTGACAAAGGAAGAGACAGAATTCGAACTGATTACTGGTGATGCAGTAGACATCTTATTAAATGGAAATAAACAGTTAATCGAGTCTCAAGATTAATGTAATTATAATTTAAATGAGTTGGGTTCATTTATAATCGATCCATTGTAAGTTAACTTCCATCCCATAGTATTTGTGAGAATGTAAATTTTGGAAAGTTCTGAGATAAGTCTATTTTCTGCATTTTTAAACAAGTCAGAATCTTTAATCGTTGAGCGTAACTGTGTCTCTACTCGCCTTTTTATAATGTTATAGTCACGTTCATTAAATTGGTTTAAATAATCTTGTTGAACGTCATAATACTCAATATTAGGATTGATCTTGAGTTCTGGTTTGGGTATGTAGGTAATACTTACAGTTTTGGAAAGCGCATCGATTTGAGTATTAATTTTTGACAGGTCATAACTAATCGTAGCCTCAGCATTTACAACCACGAGTGCTTTTTTTCTAGCAGATAGAACATCAACATAAAACTTTTTTGAATCTTCATAGGTAAATACTTGTGCATAGGTACCTTCTGTAACTACTAGTTTACCCACATTTTTAATCTGCTTTTCAATCAAAGCGCTATTTGCTTTGAGTTGCTCGCTCTGATCTTTAGAATGCTCACAGTATCGCAGCCCAAAAACGATTATTAAGGCAAGTGTAGCTCCCAAAAATATCTTACGCATAATGTCTTTTAAAGACTAAGTTACATAAAATAAAAAGCCACACATCGTGTGGCTTTGATGAGTTTATAAATCCCCCAATTTAATCCCTCATTTATACTATAAATATACTGAGCAGGTTTAAAGTAGGGTAGGGGCATTTACCCCTTTATAAATTATTATGAAATTACAAGTTGTAAATGGTGCAATAAGCCAGGAAGTCCATCTTTAGAAAAATGAGCCCCTTTCAATCTATTTTTTGAGGGATCAATTATAAAATTTATAGCTTTAGAGAAGTCTGCTTTGCATAGGTTGCAATTATCAAAGGTGGCGTTTAAAAGAGAACATCCATCAAATGTACTTGAGGTTAGATTTGCATCAGAAAATATAACACTTTCAAGACGAGCGTTTATAAATCGGGTACTCTCTAGCGGTAACCCAGAAAAATTAGAGAAGTCAAGTACGCTTTCGCGAAAGCGAAGACCCAACATAAAAGGATTACAAACGCTGAAATTTGCTCCTAGAAGTTTACAATTTTCAAAGCTGACTTGATTTAAAGTCGTACCTCCAAATTGAACATTGCTAAAATTACAATCAATAAAGTTAGATTCTAAAAAGCTATAGTTTGAGAGGTGAAGTCCTTCAAAATTGCAGTTGCTAAACGTACAAGAATCATATTCACCTTTAGAGAGCCGTTGAGATGTAAAATCTATATTTTCAAATCGCTCATCGTAATAAGATGCAGACATATCATTCAATTATAGGCATAAAGATCTCTGCTTTCCACCTACTCTCATCGCCACCCATAGAGGGGTTATTATAAAATACTTCGATAGGTCTAGGATCTATTTCAATTTTATTAGTTTTTGCATATTCCAGAAGTGTATACCATGCTCTATCTGAGGTGATATAGTTTCCATTGTAAGTAGCTTTAAGAGCCTTTATTTCGGGTCGTGTAGCGTATTTAATATCTATAATTTCAGGGAGAGAATCCTCTTTTATTATGGGGAAGGCAAATTGATACCTTATACTGTCTGTTTCTCTATTCCACTCCGTGATACGAACGAAGGGATCCCCTTTCATCTCTATATTATAACGTACCATCGCATTTTGCAAATGGGATATGTCTTTCATCATTCCATTGGCCTTCAGAATTTGTGGCCCTTCTAGCTCTGTATAAGCATAGAACTTTTCGGGCAAAGTATCTTCACCGTCAATTTTGATATTTATTCTATCAAGGTGATCTTCTAGTTTTGTGTGAAACTCCAGTATAATTGCTTTCGACTTTTTTTCAAAATCTGTTTCTGAAACTAGGCCTTTTAATCTGTTTGATATACTATGCTCAGGGTCTGTAACGTGAACAATAATTTCTGAAACAGTATCATTTATACGTGTTACATTCCATTCATAAATATGTAGTGAGTCTTGAGCACTAAACTCTTGAATGAGTTTAGCTTTGTTTTCTGAGAGGGTAACGCGAGAAACAGGTGCGCTGGCTTGCCAATTTTTTATAGATTGTTCTATGGTCCCGACATTAGTTTTTGAAGTTATCCTAGCTGTAAAATCACCAGGCTTTAAAAATAAAAACCAACCTAAAACAATGATGCCAATAACAAATAGAGCTAAAAGTAATTTCTTCATTTGTTATAATTTAATTTGAAGAAAGTGCATTTTCTTTTTTCATTTCTAGCTGGGTCACTACATATTGACCTAGATTTTTACCTTGCTGTAAACCTACATCTACCGCCGCACGGTAGTGTATACCTCCATACA
>CAWUIT010000055.1:0-13246 GCA_963922345.1 uncultured Dokdonia sp.
GGTGCGGTATCTTCATTAAAGTACTTTCCATAAACAGCATTAATCTTACTAAAATTTTCCATATCACTTATGAAGATTGATGTCTTAACTACATTTTCAAAGTTCATTCCCACCTCAGTAAGTATAGCCTCAATACTTTGCATTACGAGCTCAGTTTCCTCTTCAATACTTCCTTTAAATAGTTCGCCAGTTTCAGGTATAATTGCAATTTGACCACTTGTATAGAGCATTCCATTAATTAAAGTAGCTTGGTTGTAAGGACCTATAGGCGCTGGAGCTTTAGACGTTGTTATAATTTTTTTCATATGGTTGTTTTTATATCCGCTTTCGCGAAAGCGTAATTTACTATTCTTTTACACTTTTTAAGAAATGTAATTATCTCGTTATTTTTTTATAAACGTTGATCTGGCGTACGTCTCTTATCGTACTTAATATCGCTTAAGAGTCTACCCGTGATACCAATGAAAAAATTCCAAGATGTTCTACTTGGGTCGGCATTAACTGGAGGTACCCAGCTAAATCTCATATTCCAACTCTCCAGATCTCTAGCAAAGTTAAGTGATGTAAAGGTGATTCCTGGGTTTGCAAGGTCATACCCAGTAGACCCGCCTACAGTCCATCGATTTCCAAGTTTTATATCTCCACTTACAACGATAGAATGGGAAGTTATCTCGTTCTGTCTAGCATTATTAGAATATCCTATTTGATACCCAAAACGTAAGTTCCAAGGAATTTTAAATCTATAGAATTGTACTTCTTTTTCTTCTTCGTCCTCTGGTTCATCATTACCCGCATTGGTATTCCCTGTGATGTCTACCCCTTTACCTAAGAGATCATCGGGTCTACCGCCACCGGCAAAGGTGTTATTTTCAGTACGATCTGTATTTACGCCAGGTTCTGCACCTTTTTCAAAGTCACGACTTGAGAAACTATACCCAAAACTAGATTGTGCGCTCGTGAGTCTAAAAAGGCTACCGCCATTATTAATGTTAAGTGTATTAATACGTTGATTTGAGCTGTTGAGTGCATAAATGTCAAGATTTGCACTAAAGTTTACATCTAGTTTTTTCTGTATAATAGGGAAGGAACCGCTTACAGCTATTGGTGATAGTTTGAGCTCATCTGCAGCAAAGTTATAAGAGGTTCTAAAATTGAGGTTATTAATTAAATTGATTTTTCTAGGTTCTGTGTCTGTGCTGTCTTTGCTTTTAACCTTAGCCTCGAGCGTATTTGCTAGGCTAAAGGAAAGGGAGTTTGAGACTCGATTACTAGGCGCACCAAAAAAACCACCTTCAAAACGAGAGTATTCCTGCTCAAAAGTTAATGCGTTGCTTGCAGAATCATTAGGGTCAGTTCTGAGAAAGCTGTCATAAAACTGATCAAACGCTGGAGTGTACGACCAGCTTAAGGAGGGTCTTACTACGTGACGTATGGTTTGAATTTTACTAGACTCTTTAAAATTAAACGTTCCATATACTGTAGTTCCAAGACTAATACCTCCTCTGTACGTTCTGTAGGCATCAAAACCACTCACAGTATCTCTCACTACAGTTCCAGTCTCTTGATCAAAACTTTGATCAATGGTTTTAAAAACCCAGCTCTCTTCAAGACTCCCACTTATAGATGCGCTTATGTAATTAAATAATTTAAAGTTAGTCGATAAGGGAATGCTATGTCGTATACCAGTCTCAGCATTTTTAAACATTTCTGCCGTAAAAAACTCATCATCGGTCGTATTAAAACGATTATCTGCTCTGAGGGAATAGGTGAAATTTATATTTTTTATGATACCCTTTTTAGAGCTAGACTGCCCAGCAAAAGGATAAACTCTATCTACATTAAGTTGTGTCGTAGGAAGCGACATGGTAATTTGCTCCGTACGAGAGTTTTGATTGTGTGTTGCTGCGACTGTTAGATTTACAGGAACCGTACCTGGAAACGTTTTAGAGTAGGATACAGAAGAACTAAAATTATTATTTAAAAAATTACCCGTGTTAGCCTGATTAAGTGATTGTCTATAAAAGTTACTACTTCCTAAGTTTACAGATGCAGAAAACCTACTATTAGGACTCGACTTAGTATCCTGACTATGGTTCCATCTTATATTATAGGTATTTGTCTCAGAAAAGTCTGGAAGACCGCGCTCACTAAAAAGAATACGTTCAGAGCTAAAACTTAAGCGTCCATTAAACTTGTAGCGCACTTTATATTGTGTATCTGCTCTAAAAGCGTAACTACCATTGGTATAATAATCACCTGTCAATGCAAGATTAAAATAATCACTCAATGCAAAAAAATACCCTCCATTGATAAGGGAGTACCCACGCTCTCTACTTTCTCCAGGACCTGGAAGGATAAAACCGGAGACACTGGTTTCCTTCTCCATAGGGAAAAAGGCAAATGGCAAACCTATAGGTGTAGGTACATCTGCAATGTACATATTAGTGAGGCCGGCTACGAGTTTTTTGCCAGGCACAAACTTCACTTTGCGAGCTAGAAAATAATATTCGGGATTATCAAGATCTTCTGAGGTAGAAATCTTCACATTGCTCATAAACACGACAGAATCGTTTACGCGCTTACTACGTTCGGCTTTGAGGTTTATTTGTTGTCCTCCCGCTTTTTCTACACGAGAACCATAAATAAGTGCACGTTGAGAATCAAAATTAAATTTTATGGAGTCTGGTTTTACCTCATTAGGTCCTTGAATAAAAATGGGTATTTGTGTATATACCCCAGCCGAGTCTTTAATCCCTTTTGCAAATACGGTATTGCTCTCATAGTCAAGGATAATCTCACCTGCGTTGATCTTCATATCCTCATAAATGATCTCGGCTTCATTATAAAGGTAAATTTTCTTTTTACGCTGTGAGATGCGTTGGTAGTCTGTCGCTTTGTAAACTACCTTATCTGTAAGAGTCTCTGGCTTTCTTTTAATAGAATCTTGTGTGATTGCCACGGTATCTGTCACGATATCCGTCGTCATCGCTATACTATCTATGGGTTTTGAAACAATATCAAACCCTTCTGTAGCAGTTTTAAACAGTGTGGTGTCTTGGGCAGGAACTCGTCTGGCATCATTCTTGGGTGGTAAGTCTTGAGCTTTTACCGATAAGAGAGGTAGCAAACATAGCGTAAGTGTAGTAAGAAAGAGAGCCGTTTTTGTTTGCAAAGCGATTAGCCTATTTTTGTGCTTGAGTTCATCAATTAAAGTGCCAAAATTACGTATATTTTTTTCGGCTTTAAGCCTCGAATTGCAATTTTGAAAATAACAGGTACGTACCTAACGTTACCTTATTAAAAGAATCTAATTTTATACCTAACGTTTAAAAGAGTCATAATTGATACAAAGGATGCGTAGAATTTCTCATTTTAATATTTATTTAACCATCGGTCTTCTTAGTTTAAGTGGTCTTTTTTGTGCTTTCGCGAAAGCGCAATCCTCGCCAAAATCAGATAAATTTAAAGTTGTATTAGATGCTGGGCACGGTGGTCACGATAGTGGCAACAGAGGTAATGGCTATTATGAGAAAAATATAGCGCTTAATGTTGTGCTAGCTCTAGGAAGGGAATTAGAAAAGCAAGATGATGTTGAAGTTATCTATACACGTAAAAAAGATGTTTTTCTAGAATTGTGGGAGCGAGCAGATATCGCAAATAATGCAAATGCAGACTTATTTATAAGCGTTCATTGTAATTCGCATTCTTCTCAAGCAAAAGGAACAGAAACATTTGTATTGGGTATAGATGGCAATGCAAAAAATATGGCAATTGCCAAAAAAGAGAACTCTGTTATCTTACTTGAGGATAACTATGAGAAGCGCTACGCAGGCTTTGACCCTAATAGCCCTGAAACAAGTATTGGACTAGAATTAATGCAAGAGGAGTATTTAGATCAAAGTATTAATCTAGCGAGCTTTATTGAAAATGAATTTACGGGCACTGTAAAGCGTAGCAGTAGGGGTGTAAAACAGGCTATATTCTGGGTACTGCATAGATCTGTGATGCCAAGCGTACTTGTGGAAACAGGATTTCTTACCAATAATGAAGAGGGGAGGTTTTTAAATTCGACAGCAGGTCAAGAGAAAATGGCTAAGGCCATATCTAAGGCAGTCACAAATTATAAACGTAGTGTTCTTGCAAATGACCGGATTGTAAATCTCAACCAGACTACAAACCAAGGGTCTCAAACCGTTGCTGTAATAAAGCCAAATATTATAGAAGGTATTACCTTTAAAGTGCAACTTGCTGCAAGTAAGCGGAAACTGGACCTTAAACCTTATAACTTTAAAGGTTTGAATAATTTAAGTAGGATACGTGATAAACGCCTTTATAAATATTATTATGAAGCTACGTCAGATTATAATCTTGCAAGAAAGTTTTTAAATGACGCAAAGGAAAAGGGCTATAAAGAGGCATTTATAGTATCATTTGACAAAAATGATAAGAAGGTGCCACTTACTCAAGTGTTAAATTAGTCTTATTCCTACAACTAGCTTTTAACAATTAAACTACATTTGTTTTAAACCATTAGGACCCTTATTAATGTCAAAAGAAATCAAAACAGCCATTCTGGTAATTGCCGCATTATTACTATTAATATTTGGCTATAATTATCTCAAAGGAAATAATCTTCTTGATAAAAGTAAAGTATTATATGCTACTTACGATAATGTAGAAGGCCTCGCGCCTTCATCACCTGTGACTATAAATGGTCTTCCCGTGGGGAGAGTGATGTCTATAGACTTTGCAAACACGCAAGGAAAACTTGTTGTTAAAATGATTGTTGAGAAGGATTTTGAGTTTTCAAAAAATAGCTTAGCAAGAGTATATGGTGGAGGATTAATTGGTGGTAAATCTCTGGCAATTATACCATCAAATGAGCAGGGAATGAATGCAAAAAGCGGTGATACTTTGCCTGGAGAAATGGGTGAGGGTATTATGGAACTTGTAAATGAGCGATTAACCCCACTACAAGAGCAGGTTGAAAAAGTTATAGGAGATACAGATTCTCTATTAGTAAATGTAAATGCCGTTTTAGATAGAGACACTAGAGCAAACTTAAGAGATGCCATTGCAAACTTTACAACAGCATCAAGAGATTTAAAAGGCATCTCCAGCTCTGTGAATAGTCTTCTAGCAGATAATCAAGCAAAATTTGACCGTACGATTACAAATCTTGACAAGATGAGTGGTAATTTTGCAACATTATCAGATTCTCTTTCTCAGATTCAGTTAGGGACAATGGTTGCAGATTTAGAAAAAACAATAGCAGATTTTCAAGAATTATCAAATAAGCTTAATTCGCCAGAAGGAACCCTAGGTAAACTTTTGAATGATGAACAACTTTACTTAAATTTGGATCGTACAGCAAACCAGATGGGAGACCTTCTTCAAGATATGAAGCTTAACCCAAAACGTTATGTACATTTTTCACTTTTCGGAAAGAAACCTGGAGAGTATACTCCGCCTAAAGATTCGTTACGATAGGCGTGAGCTTAACTAACGAATTTTTATGCAATACATACAAAACATTCTATTCCTCATCGCCCTTGTTTTGGGCGTTGGTTTTTTTATTAAAAACATAAAAAAACTTTCTCGTAACATTTTCTTAGGTAAAGATGTAGACCGGTCAGACAATAAACCTAAACGCTGGCGTAATATGGCAAAAATTGCCCTCGGCCAGTATAAAATGGTGAAGCGTCCCATTTCTGGTATACTGCACGTCATTGTCTATGTAGGATTTATTATCATAAACATAGAAGTACTTGAGATTATAATCGATGGGCTTTTTGGTACGCACAGAATTTTTAGTTTTCTAGGAGGTTTTTACGATTTCCTTATTGGCAGCTTTGAAATACTAGCTTTCTTAGTACTTGTGGCTGTGATCATATTTTGGGCACGTCGTAACGTGATGAACATCAAAAGATTTATGAGTAATGACCTTAAAGGTTGGCCTAAGGCAGATGGGAACATCATACTCTATTTTGAAGTTGTTCTTATGTGTTTATTTCTTACGATGAACGCAGCAGATTTACAATTGCAATTAATAGGTTCAGAACATTATGCATCTGGTGATGATACTATAACGGGAGCTTTTCCTATAAGTGGTTATATCGCACCGCTTTTTGAAGGAATGGCAGAAAATACCCTAATACTTGTTGAGAGAGCAGCGTGGTGGTTGCATATCCTAGGTATTTTGGTTTTCTTGAATTATTTATATTACTCAAAGCATTTACACATTCTACTAGCATTCCCAAACACGTGGTATGCAAAACTAAAGCCTCAGGGAGAGTTTAATAATTTAAAAGCTGTCACAGATGAGGTAATGCTTATGATGGATCCCAATGCAGATCCATTTGCAGCACCAGCAGAAGGTGCAGAAGATGTAGAAGTAGGAAAATTTGGTGCTAGTGATGTGCAAGATTTAAATTGGGTACAGCTTATGAACGCCTATAGCTGCACGGAGTGTGGGCGATGTACAAGTGAGTGTCCAGCAAATCAAACAGGTAAAAAGCTTAGTCCACGTAAGATTATGATGGACACTAGAGATCGATTAGAAGAAGTAGGTAAAAATATCGATGCAAATAACGGGACATTTGTTGCAGACGATAAACAACTCTTAGACGATTACATTACCAAAGAAGAGTTATGGGCCTGCACAACTTGTAATGCGTGTGTAGAAGCCTGTCCTATAGGCATAGATCCCCTAAGTATTATTGTAGATATGCGACGCTATATGGTGATGGAAGAAAGTAGCGCACCTACAGATCTCAATAATGCAATGACTAATATCGAAAACAATGGGGCGCCGTGGCCATTTAATCAAATGGATAGAGCAAACTGGATAAGTGAATCGTAATTTTTACATAGCATCAGTTATGGTTTTGTGTTTCGCTTTCGCGAAAGCGCAATCCCCTACAAAAGATTATAAAATTGATAGCCTTCAATTTAAAATGTACACAAGACTTTTTGTTGGGGAGCAATTACAGATAGATAGTATAACCGTAAAGAAAATATTTTGCGATTGGTGTAGTGAGTCCCAAATGGATGTGCTCCAGCAAGAAGCAATGCGTCAATCAATGATTGAGCGTTATAATCCCAGATACCGAAAACCTGGGGAACATAGGCTGGCGCTTTACGTAAGATTTAGCAAAGAAGATTTTAAAAAATTAAATAATAACAATGAATAAACAGGACGTAGATAAGTTATTGAGTGAGAAGTTACAGGATGGAGAGCACGTGAGTCCTGTATTACCAAAAGGCGTAAAAAACTACCTTATAGACATAGATGGTACTATTACGGAAGATGTACCTAATGAGGAGCCAGAGCGCATGTCTACTTGTGAGCCTTTTCCAGATGCCCTTAAAACTCTTAATAGATGGTATGATCAAGGTCATATTATTTGCTTTTTTACATCACGTACAGAAGATCATCGTGATGTTACGACAGAGTGGCTCAATAAACACGGCTTTAAATTCCATAGTTTACTAATGGGTAAACCAAGAGGTGGAAATTACCATTGGGTGGACAATCACTTAGTAAAAGCAACCAGATATAAAGGTAAGTTTACAGATCTCGTTGAGAAAAAAGTTACAATAGAAGTTTTTAAAGATTAAATATATCGCTAGAGTCTAGCGTCCCTATACCTATGAGTGAGACACTTAAAGTACCCACAATGGCAGAATATCTTGCGCAAGGCAAGCAACCTGAAGTATTATTTTGGGTAGGCTGTGCAGGAAGTTTTGACGACCGAGCAAAAAAAATAACGAAGGCATTTGCACGTATTCTCAATAAAGCAAATGTAGACTTTGCAGTCCTTGGTGCAGAAGAGAGTTGTACTGGCGATCCAGCAAAACGTGCAGGGAATGAGTTTTTATTTCAAATGCAAGCAGTAACCAATATTGAGGTATTAAATGGTTATGAGGTAAAAAAGATTGTAACCGCTTGTCCTCACTGCTTCAATACAATAAAAAATGAGTACCCATCACTAGGCGGTAACTATGAAGTAGTGCACCATACTCAGTTTTTAAAATCCTTGCTCGAGGATGGTCGTCTCACCGTAGAGGGTGGAAAATTTAAAGGAAAGCGTATCACCTTTCACGATCCTTGTTACTTAGGTCGTGCAAATGGTGTCTATGAGGCTCCACGTGACTTATTACGCAAACTAGATGTAGAGCTTGTAGAAATGCGCAAGTGTAAAACAAATGGTTTATGCTGTGGCGCAGGAGGAGCTCAAATGTTTAAAGAGCCAGAGCCTGGTAATAAAGATGTAAACATAGCGCGTACAGAACAAGCACTTGAAGTAAAACCAGATATTATCGCAGCGGGTTGTCCTTTTTGTAACACGATGATGACAGATGGTGTAAAAAACAAGGAAAAAGAAGATAGCATCGAGGTGATGGATGTAGCAGAGATGATAGCCTCTGCAGAAGACCTTTAATAGATAAAAGGTTCTTTAAATATTCGTAATTTTTTAATCTAAATTCCCACCATGCTTGTAAATTTCGATTCACTTCCCAATGAAGCTAGAATCTGGTTATATCAATCAGATCAAAAATTTGATGATGAGCAGGTAGCAAAAATTGAAAAAGATCTTTCTACATTTTTGACTGGATGGACGGCTCACGGGTCTAATTTAAAGGCTGGTTTTGAAGTTAAATATAATCGCTTCATAATTATAGGGTTAGACCAGTCTGAGGCTAGTGCTAGTGGTTGCTCGATCGATAGTCAGGTGCGATTTATAATTGCTCTTCAACAAGAATTAGGTGTCGATTTATTAGATAAAATGAATGTCACCTACTATCAAAATGATCGCATACATCATAAGGCGCTTTTAGACTTTAAGCAAATGGTCAAAGATGGTGCCGTGGGTAAAAACACGATCGTTTTTAATAATCTTGTTGCAAATGTCGGTGAGTACAAAACCAATTGGGAAATACCTGCAATAGAAAGCTGGCACGCTCGTTTTCTTAAAAAGGGTTCCTAAGCGCAGGGTATTGACTCATAAGATGTTGTTAAGATTTTAGCGCTTTCGCGAAAGCGAACTTCAAACCTTTTATTTTTATATAGAATATCAATAGAACGCCACTTGGCGTTATTATTGATTATACCTATTACAACTTAAAAAAACCTAAATATGGCGTTGAGACGCACTCTAATCATACTTATCTTAATACTTACCACATTAAACACTTATGCTCAAGAAAGCTATCCTCTTTATTCCAATGATATAGTTGCACAAAGAGCTTGGGTGGACTCTGTTTATAAGCAAATGACTCCTAGAGAGCGCGTGGGGCAGCTATTTATGGTAGATGTTTTTTCTAGCGATCCAAAAGCCAAAATTGACAAAATCAAAAAGCTCATTAAAGAGCAACATATCGGTGGTCTAATTTTTTCAAAAGGTGGGCCTATGCGACAAGCAAAACTGAATAACGAATTTCAAGAACTAGCCACAACAAAACTCCTTATAGGTATGGATGCAGAGTGGGGGCTTGCGATGCGATTAGATAGTACCTACGCATTTCCTTGGAATATGACACTGGGAGCGATACAGGATAACTCAATCATAAAGAAGGTAGGAAAACGTATAGGAGAGCATTCTAAGCGGTTGGGCGTACATATAAATTTTGCGCCAGTTGTAGATATAAATATTAATCCGGCAAATCCCATTATAGGAAATAGATCTTTTGGCGAGGATAAAATAAATGTTACTCAAAAAGCTATCTCATTTATGGAAGGTATGCAAGAGGCTGGCGTACTAGGAAGTGCAAAACACTTTCCTGGGCACGGTGATACGGATCAAGATAGCCATAAGACCTTGCCTACACTTTCATTTTCAAAGGAACGTCTTAAAAAAATAGAGTTGTATCCTTACAAGCCTATTATAGAAAATGGTATTGCAAGCATTATGGTGGCTCATCTTAATGTGCCTGCCCTCGTTCCAGAAAAAGGAGTTCCTACAAGCATATCACCTACGATAGTTACTAAGATGCTCAAGGAAGATTACCTCTTTCACGGCCTCATTTTTACAGACGCCCTCAATATGAAAGGTGCAGCAAATTTTAAGGAGCCTGGAGATATAGATCTAGCAGCATTTAAAGCCGGTAATGATATACTTCTTATAAGCGAAGATGTGCCGGCTGCGTCAAACAAAATTCTTAATGCATTAGAGCAGGGAGACATTACAGAGGAGCGCTTAGCTCATTCAGTAAAGAAAATATTATATGCTAAGTATAAAGTAGGCCTACACGAATATGCTCCTGTCTCAACTAAGAATCTTATTGAAGATTTAAATTCAGAAAAAGACGATGTGATCTATAGTAGCGCTATAGAAAATGCCATAACAGTTACTAAAAATGCAAATAGTGTTGTGCCAGTAACAAACATTGATCAGAAAAATATTGCCTATTTAAGTCTAGGAGACGATGATGGTTCTGCTTTCAAAATGCAATTACGTAAATACGCAGATGTAGCTCATATAAAAGGGACAACGCTAGCAGAAGTTCAAAAAGAGCTTTTGCCTTACAATTATGTTATCATAGGTTTTCACAGATCTAACGATAATCCTTGGAAGTCATATAAATTTAGTACTAAAGAGATTACCTGGATTCAAGAAATAGCTAAGAGTAAAACTGTCGTATTAGACCTTTTTGTAAGACCTTATGCAATGCTCGATTTGCAAGACACTGGTAATATTGAAGCGATCATCCACAGTTATCAGAATAGTAAACTAGCGCAAGAGAAAAGTGCACAACTTATTTTTGGTGCTATTCCAAGTAGAGGTAAATTGCCAGTGTCTCTAGGCAACACACCTATACGTACTGGATTACAATCTGGGACTCTAAGAAGGTTATCATATGGTTTACCAGAAGAAGTGGGTGTAAATTCAGATACATTAAATATTAAAATTGACTCGCTTGTAAATCTAGGGATTAAACGAGCTATGATGCCAGGTGCGCAAGTGTTAGTGGCGCGTAGGGGGAAAGTAATTTATGATAAAAGCTTTGGATATCATACCTATAATAAAAAGCGAGCAGTTCGTCCAGAAGATATATATGACGTTGCTTCTATGACAAAAATTCTAGCTTCTCTTCCTCTTCTTATGGAGCTAGAGAGTGAGGGAACAATAGATCTTGAAGACCAATTAGGTACGCTCATTCCCGAGTTACGTGATAGCAACAAGGCAAATATCACTTTAAAAGATGCCTTATCTCACTATGCTCGTTTTAAGGCGTGGATTCCTTTTTATATAAGCACGTTGGATTCTGTCACAAAGAAACCACTTGCCGAATATTACAGCAAGACCTACTCAGAAAACTATAATATTAAGGTTGCAGATAGAATGTATTTAAAATCTGGTTACGGAGATACTCTTGTCAAGAAAATAGCCGATAGTGATTTGAGAAGTAGACTCTCTTATAAATATAGTGATCTACCTTACTATTTGATGAAGAAGTTTCTAGAAGATCACTACGGTAAAAACCTTGAAGATATTACAAGCTCACACTTCTATAACTCTCTAGGCGCAAACTATACAGGGTATCGTCCATTGAGGAGATTTAATAAAGATATGATCGTTCCTTCAGAAAATGACACGTACTGGCGCAATCAAAAAGTACAAGGATATGTACACGATATGGGAGCCGCTATGCAAAGCAATATGGGAGGTCACGCAGGACTCTTTTCAAACTCAAATGATGTGGCAAAGCTTATGCAAATGTATCTTCAAGACGGATATTATGGCGGGAAGCGCTATTTTTCAAAAGAAACAATGTCTCGCTTTAATACTTGTACCTACTGTGATGATAATGTAAGGCGTGGAGTAGGTTTTGATAAACCCCAATTAAGTGGAGGTGGCCCTACTTGTGGTTGTGTTCCTATGACTAGTTTTGGTCATAGCGGTTTTACTGGAACCTATACTTGGGCAGATCCAGAAAATGAGCTTATTTACGTATTTCTTTCTAATAGAACATTCCCCACAATGGAAAATAGAGCACTCATTAAATCTGGCCTTAGAACACAGATTCAAGAAGTGATTTATAACGCATTAATTGATTAAATTTGATCTTCTTTGAAAGCGGTTGTCAAATTTTTTAAATAAGATAATTCCGCTTTCGCGAAAGCATAGAAATCTCCCAAAAAAGCTGTTATGAAAATTGCAATTGTTTGTTATCCAACCTTCGGAGGAAGTGGTGTGGTAGCAACAGAATTAGGAATAGCCCTTTCAAAACGAGGACACGAAGTGCATTTTGTAACCTACAAACAGCCTGTACGTCTAGCTTTGTTAAATGATAATATTCATTTTCACGAGGTGAATGTACCGGACTATCCGTTGTTTCATTATCAGCCTTATGAGTTAGCTTTATCTAGTAAGCTCGTAAAAATTATTAAGAAAGAAGGAATCGATATTCTCCACGTACACTATGCTATACCACACGCCTATGCTGGTTATATGGCAAAGGAAATGTTGAAACAAGAAGGAATTAAAATACCTATGGTTACAACATTGCACGGTACAGATATAACGCTGGTAGGGAGCCATCCTTTTTACCGCCCCGCCGTGAGCTTTAGTATCAATAATAGTGACGTAGTTACTTCTGTTTCAGAAAGTCTTAGACAAGACACATTGCGATTATTTGACATAACACGAGAAATCGATGTGGTGCCAAACTTTATAGATTTTGGCTCTGTCGATACTTCTTTCACTGAGTGTCAAAGAGACCTAATGGCAGATGAGGGTGAGCGCATAGTAACGCACATAAGTAATTTTAGAAAAGTAAAGAGAATTTCAGATGTTATTGAGGTCTTTTACAGATTGCAGCTGGAAGTTCCAGCAAAATTATTAATGGTAGGAGAAGGTCCAGAGCGCGAAGCGGCAGAAGAGCGTGTACAAGAATTAAATATTGAGGATAAAGTACGCTTTCTGGGTAACAGTAATGAGATTGATAAGATTTTGTGTTTTTCGGACCTATTCTTACTCCCTTCGGAGGCAGAGAGTTTTGGTCTAGCAGCTCTTGAGGCGATGGTTAATCGCGTACCAGTAATCTCAAGTAACGCAGGAGGCATTCCAGAAGTAAATGTTGATGGTGTTACAGGGTATTTATCTAATGTTGGTAATATTGCAGATATGGCTCAAAATGCTATAAGAATATTAGAAGATGATGCTGTTCTAGAAAAGTTTAAAACAAATGCCAAAAAAGAAGCGGCCAAGTTTGATATACAAAACATTGTACCGCTTTATGA
>CAWUIT010000056.1:0-13146 GCA_963922345.1 uncultured Dokdonia sp.
GCTGCACAAAAGTTTGACAATTTATCCTTTATAGACTTTGGAAGTGGTTTTAAAGTCCCGTATAAGGAAGGAGATATTGAGACTAACATAGAAGAGCTGGGAGAGAAATTAGGAGAACGTTTTAACGCTTTCGCGAAAGCGTATGGCAAACCTCTCACACTCACCTTTGAACCCGGCAAATTTTTAGTAAGTCAAGCAGGTAAATTTCTTGTTCAAGTGAATGTTGTAAAACAAACCACATCTACGGTATTTGCTCAAGTAGACAGTGGCTTTAACCATCTTATTAGACCTATGTTATACGGTAGCCAGCACGAGATACATAACATAAGTAATCCTGAGGGAAGAGAGCGCTTTTATAGTGTTGTAGGATACATCTGTGAGACAGATACCTTTGCAAATAATAGGCGCATAACCGAAATATCTGAAGGAGATATTCTCGCCTTTGATAATGCAGGTGCTTACTGTTTTACAATGGCAAGTAACTACAATAGCCGTTATAGACCAGCAGAAGTATTGTTAAAAAATGGAACTGCACATTTAATTAGAAAACGAGAGACCTTTGAGGATTTAATCGCAAATCAAATTGTTTTAGACGAGTAATGAGATCGTGAGAAGGTCTAATCTAAAAAGATGAAGTCCTAAGCAGCCAAAAAAAACATAAATCTTGTAATTGTTATCTTACTTAGTATATTAGGCCTATGAAATATTGGATAGGGTTAATCATCATATGTACTAGCTGTAGTACTCCCGTAGAGAAGGCACTTAACTCAAAAAATGAGATAATACAGCGAGTTGTAGATAGTATTGCAGCCTACGAGGTTCAAATTGCATACAGCCAGATTGACACAACAGATGAGGGTGCTATTATATTTGACGATCATTATTACAATCTAAACGCCTCAAATTACTTCTATCCTGCTAGTACCATAAAATTGCCTATTGCTGTTCTAGCAGCAGAGTATGTAGATATACATGAAAATTTATCTTTAGACGTACCTTACATTACAGACAGAGATGACACGTTGCATTCTGTAGGTGATGATATAAAAAAGATCTTTGCAGTAAGTGATAACGAGGCATACAATAGGCTCTACGAACTCTTAGGTAGAGATTATATAAATAACCGCTTGCGCGAAATAGGATTAAAGAAAACACGAATTGCACATCGATTATCTACTGCCCGTGCTGCAGATAATAAAAGAGCAAGCATCAAATTCTTCCCTAGTTACACTGGTAGCCCAATTGAAATAAGTGGAAAGACAGATAGCGCTATACCACCTATACTAGTAAACAAAATAAGTAAAGGATCTGGCTATATAAAGGAGGAGCAACTCATTGAGGAACCGATGGATTTTAGTTTGAAAAACTACTTCCCGCTTGAAGAGCAGCACCTCTTAATGAAGAAACTTTTCTTTCCAGAGAATTACCCAGAGGCAGAGCAGTTTAAATGGACAGCCCAAACGAGATCAAGAATTTTGGTAGCTATGAAAGCGCTACCTCGTGAGCAAGGCTATGACCCAGAAACATACTATGACAGCTACGTTAAGTTTTTTATGTACGGCGATCAGAAGGATACAATACCTTCTTCTATGGCAATTTATAATAAGGTAGGTTACGCATATGGCACTCTTACAGAAACTGCCTACATAGTTGACAGAACCAATAACATAAACTTCCTTTTATCTGCAACCATACTGGTAAATAAGAATGGCATTTATAATGACGACACCTATGAGTATGAAACGGTAGGGATTCCATTTCTGGCCCAGCTAGGTAGAGAAATCTATGCGCTAGAAAAAGAACGTGCTAAATAGAAGTATAGCTAGATTTTTTTGTTTCTTCGCGCAAATTAAATGTAAAAATATACGGATCCTGTGAGTCTCAGAGAACTTAATAAAAGAACATCTGTTTGTGAGCTTTGCGCTTATGAGTATGATTTAAATCCATTTACGGTAGCTCCTAAGGAAGAACAAATTTTAGCGTGCAAAAACTGTATCAATCAGATCGAATCTGTTAATGAGATGGATTCCAACCACTGGCGCTGTCTTAATGATTCTATGTGGAGTACTATTCCTGCCGTTCAAGTGTTAGCCTGGCGCATGCTTACTAGATTACGTGATTAAGGATGGCCCCAAGACCTACTTGATATGATGTATATGGAAGAGGAGACCTTAGAGTGGGCAAAAGCTACAGGAGAGCATATTGAAGAAGATGAGAACACCATAATCCATAAAGACTCAAATGGTACAAGACTTCAAAATGGAGATAGTATCGTTCTTATTAAAGATCTGGATGTAAAAGGAGCAAACTTTACCGCTAAGCGAGGAGAATTTATGCGCAATATTTCATTAGTGCACGATAATGAAAATCATATTGAAGGTCGCATTCAAGGGCAACAGGTCGTGATACTCACGCAATTTGTAAAGAAAAGTAACTAATTTTATAAGTCTTTATAAAACGTTAGTCCATTTCTATCAGGATCGTAAAATGCAAACTCCTGGGTTTTCCAGGGCGTTTTCTTTAAGGATGTCTTGTCGTGAAAGACACCTCGTGTTTTGTAAAAGTCAAAGAGTCCTTCTATATCCTGAATGACAAACCGTAGCGACGATGCGCTCATGTGCTTCCATTCTTCAGAGCTGTGATATTGCAAATGGATCTCAACATTATCTTTACGTATCCCGGTATATTTAGGAGACTTTTCTGCGGCAGCAAACGCAATTTCAAAGCCCAATTTTTCTACATAAAACTGTAGCGATACGATCATATCACGTACAGGAAGAATGGGGTGTATTTGCTCAAAATAACCTTTAGACATTACCAATTGTCAAAATTTAACAAAGCATCTTTTGCATCCTTATATTCCTTAATCATATCTGCAACTATAGTAGCCGCGGGCTTTATATCATTGATCAAACCAGATATCTGCCCAATTTCTAACTCGCCCTCATCCATATCACCTTCAAACATCCCTCGTTTTGCTCTTGCCCTTCCTAGCAGCTGCGATAGCTGGTCCCTTGATGGCGCTGTGGTATATAGCTGGGCTACTTGCTCATAAAACTTGTTCTTTATTAAACGTACAGGTGCAAGCTCTTTAAGTGTTAGTACAGTATCACCTTCCTTAGCGTCTACAATAGCTTGCTTGAAGAGTTGATGTGCACTAGACTCTTCACTAGCTGCAAATCTACTCCCTACTTGCACACCATCTGCCCCAAGGGTCATTGCTGCTAGCATTCCGCTACCTGTAGCAATTCCTCCCGCAGCAATAAGAGGTATATCTAATTGCTTTTTGACCATTGGGATTAAGGTAAATGTGGTTGTTTCCTCACGACCATTATGACCACCAGCTTCAAAACCCTCTGCAACTACAGCATCAACACCAGCTTCTTGTGCTTTTAGTGCAAATTTTACACTACTCACTACGTGCACTAGCTTAATACCATGTTTTTTTAATTCTTGTGTCCATAGTTTTGGATTACCAGCACTCGTAAAAACAATAGGCACTTTATAGTCTACTACCGTTTTCATATGCTCCTCTATATTGGGGTATAGCATCGGTATATTAACACCAAAGGGGCGCTGTGTCGCTTCTTTACATTTTTCAACGTGTTCAACTAAGACGTCAGGATACATAGAGGCCGCACCTATCAATCCTAAGCCTCCTGCATTGCTCACGGCGCTAGCTAGTCTCCATCCTGAGTTCCATATCATACCGCCCTGCACCAGCGGATATTTTATTTCAAATAGTGAGGTAATTCTATTCATTAGGTTTTGATAAATTTCTTAGTCGTGGTCGAAAGGCCATCGTTTATTTGAAGTAGATACACCCCATTTTTCAACTCACTTATTAGCAAAGTGTTTTCAGAGTTGGATATTTTTTGACGATTGATTCGTTTTCCAAGCAAGTCGTAAATTTCTACTTCTACCTCAGATATCCCCTCTGGCAATAGTAGAACTGCCTTGTCAGATGCTGGGTTAGGGAAAACTTTGTACGCTTTCGCGAAAGCGGCATCTTCTACTTCCAAAAGTAAATCTAATGCTGCTCCAAAATCAGGAATACCATATCCAAGCTGCGGCGTAGGATTCTCAAAAATACTTGCCGATTCTCTCACGATCTGCATCACAGAAGCATTAGTACGTGTGGGATTTGCCTGCCATAAACTTGCAATGGCACCCGCCATTATAGGTGAGCTGAAACTGGTCCCATTATTAGTCGTAATATTATTATTTTGATCTATCACCGCACTTGCTGCGCCTTGAGCCGCAACATCTGGCTTGATGCGACCGTCGCTCGCCGGACCTATACTGCTAAAGCTTACATACTCCTCATCTGCATTTACGGCTCCTACCGCAAAAGAACCTACAGCGTCTGCTGGGGCACTTATCATTCCAGTACCACTATTTCCGGCGCTTGTTACTACAAGCATCCCTTTTTCAAAGGCGAGCGTTGCTCCTCTCGATATAAAGGTTGTCTCGCCATCCATATCCTCGTAGGTATAATCATAATTGGGGTTATCAAATGTACGATACCCTAATGACGTGTTAATCACATCTACTCCAAGGCTGTCTGCTCTTTCTGCGGCCTCTACCCAATACGACTCTTCTACTGGATTTTCACTAAAAATATCCTCTGTACGGAAGCAATAGATAGCAGCATCTGGAGCCGTACCAACAAATTGATCTTGGATAAACCCTACGATATCGCTAAGTACTCGTGTCCCATGACTACTGCTAGCAAATGCAAATTCATCATCTTCACGGCTTACAAAATCGTATCCATCTAATAATTTTCCGGCATCTCGTAACCTAGAAAATCCATCAATTGTATTTACGCCAGGAAACCCTGAGTCCATAACAGCAATTGTTATTCCTTCGCCAGTGTAATCTTGTTGATGCAACGTTTCTAAAGAGAGCATAGACACTTGATTATCTGTCGCTCCATAATTAAAATCTACTCTACTCTGAGGTAAGACGGGTTCTCCTTTCACAAAACCAAAGTCTGAGGTACTTCTGGTAATCGTTTTGTCTGCATACTCGATATCAGCAGTTATTTGTAATGCGTTGAGCGAGGCAATAGCCTCTTCTGTACCTCTCACGTGTGCACAATTAAGCCACTTAGACTTGGCTAAGACAGTAATGCCTGGCTGGTTTTTAATTTGTGTAATGTAATTTTCGCTTACTGGCACATCACGCTCATCTATGGTTACCCCGTGAAGTTCTTTACGATCAAGTGCTTCTTGAGTCAAGATAGATAAGGGATTTGCAAGGCTAGCTTCAACATTTTCTTTATCTATAAAATATACCCAAGCGTCTTGCTGTGCATAGGTAACTAATGATAAACATAAAAAAAGACTTAGTATTCCTGCTTTCATAATTTCCTAAGGTTTGAGATAATAATTACGATATAACGCCTGAACCTAGACATTCTTCTCCATCATACCAAGCAACAAATTGACCCTCAGCTATTGCAGCTTGCGGGTTATCAAATATAATATACATACCTCCATCTACTCGATACAACCTTGCTTTTTCTAATGCCTGCCTGTAACGTATACGAGCATCCACTTGCATCGTCTGGTCTATAGAAAGTGTAAGGTCTTCCCTGATCCAGTGAATCTCTTCCTCCTTTACAAACAGACCTTTACGATATAATCCTCTATGAGATTTGCCTTGCCCGGTATAAATTACATTTTCATTTACGTCTGTATCAATAACAAAAAGTGGTTCTACAGTACCGCCTACGGCAAGTCCCTTGCGCTGTCCTATGGTAAAATAGTGGGCTCCTTGATGTTTACCTACAACTTTACCTAAATCTTTTGTGTAGGAGGGTTTCATTGCAAGTGTTTTTAAGTCTGAAAGATTGTAACTATCGCCTGCCTTTTGATCACTTTCAATCACAGGTATGTTATCCTCTGGTACTTCTACAATGACACCTTCTTTAGGCTTTAACTTTTGCTGTAAAAAATCTGGTAATCTCACTTTACCTATAAAACAGAGTCCTTGTGAGTCTTTCTTTCCAGCGGTAACGAGATCCTGCTCAAGGGCAATTTTACGTACCTCAGGTTTTTGCAAATGCCCGATTGGGAAAAGCGTTTTTGATAATTGTTCTTGCGATAATTGACACAAAAAGTAAGATTGATCTTTATTAGGATCTGCACCAGCCTTGAGTTGATAGACTGTTTTATCATTAACTACTATTGATGTCTTCTGGCAGTAATGCCCTGTAGCGACAAAATCTGCTCCAAGAGAGAGCGCTATGTTCATAAATACATCAAACTTGATCTCACGATTACAAAGCACATCAGGATTGGGAGTCCTCCCCATTTCATACTCTCGGAACATGTAGTTTACAATACGCTCTCTATACTCCTCGCTTAAATCTACTGTCTGGAAAGGGATTCCTAATTTTTCGGCAACGAGCATAGCATCATTGCTATCATCTAGCCAGGGACACTCATCAGATATCGTGACGGAGTCGTCGTGCCAGTTTTTCATAAATAGACCTATGACATTATAGCCTTGCTCTTTCAATAAATAAGCTGCTACACTACTATCTACACCACCACTAAGACCTACAACTACCGTTTTCATTACTATAAAGTATTATTATACTATTGTGAGAATTACGCTTTCGCGAAAGCGTAACACCTCTCGCTAAGAGCATACAAATTTACAAAATAACAAAGCATTCCCTGCATAGTAAACGACTCGTTGAAATGCATCTTTATTTAAGAAATTTGAGACAATTATGGATAATTCTTGAGTTTATGACTTACCCCTGAACGCCTATCTTATTTTGAGGATATTTAATCTTTTCTGATACTTTACCGTTTTCATAATAAGTCCAGATACCGTGCTTTCTATTTTTCTTGTAAGCACCTTCGGCTTTGAGCTGTCCTAGACCATTATATAATTTTACAGGACCTTCAAGCTTATCATCTTTATAATACTGTTCCTTAAGGATTGCGCCTTCATCACTATAAAACAGAGACTTTCCATTCTTCACCCCATTGGCATAATTTTCTACTTGTGCGGGATTGCCCGACATAAAATAAACCATGCGCTCACCTTCTAGACCATTAGGCCCATAATATTCTTTAATCATAACAGAAACTCCATCCTGATGGTAAGAAATCCAATCCCCAATCCTTACCTTGCCCTTCATAGTACCGCTACTCACTTTCTTACCGTCTGTTGTGTAAAAGTTTACTATGATGATTTCAGAACCTTCTTTGTATTCCTTGGTCGCCGTAGGGTGTCCCCCCTTACGATCATAAAATAAAAATGTTCCTATCTCTTTACCATTGTTAAAATTACCACTGTATCTAACCTGATCTGTACCCTCATAAACCTTTTCCCATTTACCTATGCGCTGCCCATTATCGTTACGTTGATTTAAGCTTTGACCGAAGGTTATGTGCTGATAATGAGAAAGTAATAAAATTAAGATTACTGTTAATTTTGACATATTTAACGTATTATTAGGAAATAATTTTGTCTAGAAATTTTAAATTTACATTAAACAAAATATTAAAAACTACAAACTATGAAAAATTTACTGAGTATCACAAAGATGGCTTTAATTGCCTTAACGCTTTTTGTCGCCACTTCTTGTGACGATGATGACGATAATGGAAATATTATTGAAGGCCCAAGTAACACAATAGCAGATTTTGTGGCTGGTAATCCTGATTACACGTCATTACTCGCCGCACTTCAACAAACTAATCTAGATGCAACCCTAGCGGGTAGTGGGACTTTTACCGTATTTGCTCCTAATAATGCTGCCTTTGATGCTTTTTTAAATGGTACGCCACTAGAGGATGTAGATAATGATGTATTGACTCAAGTGCTATTAAATCACGTTTTAAATGAAACTAAAACATCTAGTGAGTTGACCACTGGATATGAAAGTAACCTCGCTACCGAAGCCTCATCAAACGCAAATATAAGTTTATACGTAGATACTTCTGATGGTGTAGTTCTTAATGGACAATCAACAGTAACAACTGCAGATATTGAAACAGATAATGGTGTTATACACGCTGTTGATACTGTAATAGAATTGCCTACAATCGTAACATTTGCTACTACTAACCCAGCACTAAGTTCACTTGTAGCAGCATTGACAGATGAGGGCAATACTACGTTTACAGATTTATTGAGTAATACTGATCAAGACTTTACAGTTTTTGCGCCTACAAATACTGCTTTTGAGACATTTTTAGATGGTGCATCACTTGACGATGTTGATAATGATGTACTAGCGCAAGTTCTGTCAAATCACGTAATTCCAGGAACTGTAGCTATAAGCGCAAATCTTACTAATAGCTATGTAAGCACTGCAGCGACATTCAACGGAGAAGCTGATGCGCCTATAAGTATGTATATCAATACCGACGATGGTGTGACTTTAAATGGAACTTCTAATGTTGTATTATCACTTGCAGATATTGTAGCAGTGAATGGTGTTGTACACGTTGTAGATACAGTAATAGGTTTGCCAGATGTAACCACTTTTGCAACAGCAGATCCTAATTTTTCTACACTAGTAACTGCTCTTACAGCCGATCCATCTTTTGGATATGTAGCCGCATTACAAACTCCTAATGGCACATCTCCAGCACCATTTACAGTGCTAGCTCCAATAAATAGTGCTTTTGACGCGCTCGTAGAAGATTTACAAGAAGCTGGTATTCTAGCAGAAGATGAAGGACTAGGAGATATCGAGACCTCAACACTAGCAGCAACTTTGGAATTACACGTAATTCCTGGAGCAAATGTGAGAGCAGAAGATCTTCCAGATTTTGATGGAGCTGCTGTAACAACCCTCAACGGGGCAGATGTAACGATACAAGCCGATCCAGCAGCTGTAATCGATCCAGATGGAGGAACTAACGATATTATAGCGACAAATGTTCAAGGTACTAACGGCGTTATACACGCAGTAAGTAGAGTACTACGCAATTTGAATTAAATAATTCTCTCAATATTTCCCCCTTAAAAGGCCTTATAAAAATTATAAGGCTTTTTTAATTGACATTCTCAATTAGTAATTGTCTAAAATTTCAGTTAATAAAAAAAGCCACTTATTTGTAAGTGGCTTTTCATATTCGACTATTTAGGTTATCTCCCTATTTCAAATATCCATAAGACTTTGAATATTCTATCATTTGATTTTCAAAGCTTTCTGGTTGCTTGATCTTAAATCCTACAATAGTCTCTCCGTCCATTTCTGGAACGATCACGGGATTTACAAAACCACTGTATGGAGCACTGGTAAACTGGCTATTGCGCTCTAAAACTTCTTTATGTATCTGTTGATCAACTTTAACACCGTAATTCTCTACAAGCTCTTTGGCAGCATCATAATCTCCCTCACTTGTAATACGCTGAGTTTCTCGTAATAACTCTCCAAAAATAGTGCGTAATTTTTCATAGTCTGTAATGTTGAAATATGTCTTACCATCACGGGTTATCTTCTCGATGACATTCTCATCACGACCTCTTTCAAAGGCCCAAGCACTTACCCATTGTCTATTAACCATATGTGCCTCTTCAACATCATCACCCAATTCTAATCTTATAAGTTGTGTGATAAGTCCATTGCGTATATATCCATCATAAGCTGCCTTCCCTGTTTTTTCCCAATCTTCAACAAGACCTAACTCTTGAAGTTTAGGATCCATTAAATAATATAATCCAAATAAGTCTGCTCTACCTTCTTCAATGGTAGATTTATAGCGCTTAAGGGTTTCCTTAGGTGTACCCACTCCTTTATTAATCTGTCCAGATGCGTGACCTACTACCTCATGCAAAGCAGTGTGCAATTTATCTCCCAATTGACCGTACTCTTCTTCTAACGCAATTTCCTCTTCGTCGTGTGCAAACTCTCTGAGTCTTCCAGACCCACCTGCATTATTGTAAGCATTTATAATATTACCTAAAGAGACAGACTTACTACCGTGTGTCTGTCGTATCCAATTATTGTTAGGTAAATTAACACCAATAGGTGTAGATGGAGAGGCATCACCCGCCTCACCTGCTACTATTACTGTTTTATAAGAAACCCCTTTTACACTGTCTTTTTTATGCTCTGGCATAAGTGGCGAGTTATCTTCAAACCACTGCGCCTCTGTAGATAGTGCTGCCATCTTCTTAGACATGTCAAAGTCTTTTATTTGTACAATAGTCTCATAAGATCCTTTGTAACCTTTTGGGTCATTATAAACTTCTATAAATCCATTAATCCAGTCTATGTTACCCTCTGTTGATGTCGCCCAAGCAACGCTATATGCATCCCAAGTTTCTAAACTTCCTGTTTTATAATACTCGATCAGTAATGAAAGTGCCTTTTCCTGTTGTGCATTTTCGGCAACGGTTTTTGCCTTTTCTAACCAATAAATAATTTGATCTATTGCACTACCGTAGAGACCTCCGCTTTTATAAACTTGCTCTACGAGTTTCCCATTTTCTTTTACAAGACGCGTATTAAGTCCCTTCTCGATAGGTCTATCTTCATCCACTTTAATCGCATCATAATAACGCTCTGCCTCTGCCGTAGTGACATCTGGCCCGTAAAAATTTATAGCACTTTCTAAAACAATATCTGCATCTTTTGATAGATTGACCTTCTTGCTATCCTCATCATTAAAAAGTACATCAAATGCCTCGCCATCAAGAGTTGCACCACTTTGCGCTACTATTTTTTTGAGGTAATCTTGAGAAAACTCTGGTTTCATTTTGGCATTGCTATAGTGGTGGTGAATCCCATTTGCAAACCAAATACGCTTGAGGTACGTTTCAAACTGTTCCCACTCTGCACCTTCTTTCTCCACCTTATCAGAGGTATAAATTGTTTCTAATGCATTACGTATCGCTAGGTTGTGTCTATAATTTTGTGCCCACATAATATCTCGCCCAGCAAGTCCCGCCTGTGTCATATAGTACACTAGCTTTTGCTCTTTGAGTGTTAAGTCTTCAAATCCAGGAATTTGATAGCGCAGTATTTTGATATCTGCAAACTGGTCAACATTATAATCAAAATCTGTTACTGAGGTTTTTTCTGCTTTCGCGAAAGCGTTATCCTCTTTGTTTCCATCTGTGCAACCCACCACTAAAAAAGCAAGGATAACTAGAATATAAAATGTTTTAAAACTCATCTATAATTTTATTAAAATTGCGCGTAAATATAGGAAAATTACACACGCCTTATTTTGTTATCTTTACGTCAAACTAAACCCTCAATAATGAAACTACTTAAATTCTTATTCTTTTTGATCCTCATAGTGGTTATAGGTGGAGCTATTTATTTTGGTACGCAAGATGGTACATATCAAATAGAATCTACGCGCACGATTAATGCACCGCGTGAAGTTATTTATGATATCGTAAATGACTATAAAACTTGGGAAGAATGGGGACCTTGGAAAGAAGAGGATCCAACAATGGTTTTTAACTATGCTGATAAAACATCTGGCGAGGGGGCTTCTTATAGCTGGCAGGGTGAAATGGATGGTAAAATGACTACTGTAGAAGCAGTACCGAATATCTCTCTAAAACAAGATATGACGATAAGTACTCCAGCGGGCGATAGAGACTCTGAGGTTTACTGGACTTTTGAAAGTACACCAAAGCTAGAGACCATTGTTACGTGGGGTATTGAAGGCGAACACACGTTGCTAGATAAAGTATATTTTGCCTTTTCGGGAATGGATTTTAGAGGTCAAATGGAAGAAATGTATGAAAAAGGTCTTGATGGTTTAGAGCGTGCTGCACGCGAAGCCATTGCAACCTATTCTATAAATCTAGATGGAATCACTCAATATAGTGGTGGTTTTTACCTATATCGGACTACTTCTGCAAAAGCACAGTCTGTACCAGAAATAATGGCGCAAAATTATAATGGGATTTCTTCATTTATGGACCAGAATAACATTGCTATTACTGGAATGCCGTTTACGATTTACAATGAAACTTTTGAAAATGGTGATGTGATTATGACGAATGCACTACCTGTGAGAGAAAAGATTATTGTCGCTGGAGATGCAAATGTCTTTAGTGGTTATATGCCCACGATAACTGCTGTAAAAACTACAGTAAGAGGTAACTATACAAACCTAGGCGAAGCTTGGGGTAAAACTATGCAGTACGTCCAAGATCAAGGGTACTCACTTTCTAAAGAAAAGCCTTTTGAGGTATACGTAACAGACCCTGCCGATTATCCTAATCCTGCTGATTGGATTACAGAAATTTACGTCCCCATTGAGGATATTAAATAATTTACTTTGAAGACTCTTTTACTTGTATTTTTAGGTGGAGGTACTGGTAGTATTGCGAGATATCTGTTAGGAAAACTGTATAATGATTCTTCGTCAGGTATTCCTTACGGTACATTTACTGCAAATATTTTGGGGAGTTTATTAATAGGGCTTGTTTTGGGATGGGCGCTTAAAAATAATAGCTTAAACAGTCACACCACACTGCTTCTAGCTAGCGGCTTTTGCGGTGGTTTTACCACCTTCTCAACATTTGCTTATGAAAATCATCTCTTACTCAAATCTGGTGATTTTACGAGTTTTGTGCTCTATGCAGTAGCCACCTTTACCCTCGGTATTGTAGCTGTCTTTGGGGGTATTGAAATTGCTAAATTATTTTGAGTAAGTACTAAGTGCTAGCTGTCATTACACGTTAATTCGCTTTTTCATTTGCTCTACGATGTTAAACGCTGCTGGGCACATTTTTACATTTTCTAAAGTGAGCTTAGAAATCTGCTGAAATTTTTTTCGATCCGTATGGGGGAATTCTCGACAAGCCTTGGGGCGCACCTCATAAATTGAACAATAATTATCTGCCCCTAGAAATGTACAAGGCGTTTCTTTTAAAACGTGATCATTATCTTCATCTACACGTAGGTAAGTAGTTATAAAGTCGTAAGATTTCATTTTAAAATGCTTTGCAATCCTATTAATGTCCTTATCGGTAAATAAAGGACCCGTAGTTTTACAACAGTTTGCGCACGTGAGACAATCTGTTTTTTCAAATTCATCCTCGTGCAGCTCTTGCATTATATAGTCAAGATTTTTAGGCGGTTTTTTACGCAGTTTTGCAAAGAACTTTTTGTTTTCATTCTGCTTATCTTTGGCCAGC
>CAWUIT010000057.1:0-13019 GCA_963922345.1 uncultured Dokdonia sp.
ATCACAACTCGTCAAGAAGCATTTGATCGATACTTTTGCAATTCCAGAAACTAGTATAGATGTGGTCTATGAGTGTGCTGTCGCAACATTAAAAGAACCGTCAAACAAAAGAGACAAAACTCCATTTGTTATCGGTGGTTCTGGTACAGTACACTGGCGAAAGGGAACGGATTTATTTATACAAGTTGCGCTTCAACTAAGGGCATTATATCCAGACTATGATGTAAGATTTGAGTGGTTAGGATATATCTCAAAAAAAGAGCAAATGATCATAGATGCAGATATTAGAAAAGCGGGTTTACAGAATATAGTGTCATTTACACCGCAATCTGATAATCCTGAGAAAATCTTCAATCAGTTTGATATTTTTTTAATGACATCTCGAGAGGATCCTTTCCCTCTTGTCTGTATCGAGATAGGCCAATTAGGGAAACCTATCATTTGTTTTGATGGAGCAACGGGTACACAAGAGGTGATAGCAGATTGTGGGACCGTAGTACCCTACCTAGATACTTGCGCAATGGCTCAAGCCATTGCTTCCTACATAAAGGATCCAGAATTTTATCTATTACATAGCCATAATGCTGTAAAGACTTTTTCAAGATTTACACCAGATATCATTTGCCCGCAACTCTATAGACTCTTAGATGCCTAAAAAATGACTGTTCACCCTCTCGTATCTGTTTGTATACCTACGTATAATGGAGTTTCCTATATACAAGAAGCACTAGACTCCATTAAAGCCCAAACCTATAAAAATATTGAGGTAATTATAAGCGATGATCAAAGTAGTGATGGTACTAGAGATATTTTAGAAGCCTTTTGTAATCAGGTGGCTTTTCCTACCTATCTCTATGAGCACGAACCTTCGGGAATTGGAGCAAACTGGAATCACTGTCTAAAAAATGCAAATGGGCACTACATTAAATTTCTATTTCAAGACGATGTACTCGAACCATCTTGTATAGAAAAAATGGTAGCCGTACTTGAAACCAACACTAACGTAGGACTTGTTGCTTGTAAAAGAACCTTTCTAACGGAATTTAACGATACTGAAGATGTTTCAGAATGGATTCGTAAATATGGGAATCTTCAAAGCGCTTTTGAAATTCAAGATGAAGGCACTTTATTAACAAAAGATTTTTTTAAGAGGGAAGACTTCTGTGAGTTACCTTACAATAAGGTGGGTGAACCTCCAACGACGCTTTTTAAGGCCAGCATTCTTAAGGAAATTCCTCTTTTTGACGAAAGTCTAAAACAAATCTTAGACTATGTTTTTTACTATAGATTATTGAAAGTGGCAGATATATTTATTTTAAATGAATCTTTAGTAAAATTTAGACTACACCCAAAGCAAGCTACCAATGTGAATAGAGGTCAAGCCATTACCGATTATCAGGAGTATGATGCTATATTATATAATGAATTTTATACATTACTCCACCCAAACCAACAGAAACGATTGTGGTATATATTTTCAAAGCGATCACGAGCTACAAGAAGGTTTAAAAAAATGATCAAAAGACTCCTCAAGATTGGATCTTAAAAATACACATATCATCATAGTCACCTATAACGGGATGCCTTGGATAGAAAAATGCTTACAATCTGTCCCGGAGGCTTATCCAGTGATAGTACTAGATAATGCATCTACAGATGGGACGGTGGCTTTTGTAAAAGAGCAGTTTCCAGAAGTTACCGTACTCCCACAAACAGAAAATCTTGGTTTTGGCAAGGCTAATAATGTAGGCATACGTTATGCGCTCTCACAAAACTGTGAGGCTGTCTTTTTATTAAATCAAGATGCTTACTTGTTTCCCGATACTTTATCAATTCTAGAAACCTTTGCGGCGGCAAATCCCGAGTATGGTATTTTGAGTCCGCTACATTACGCTGGAGATGGTTATCATTTAGATAAAAATTTTACAGCGCACTTGCTACAGAGTTCATCGGGCGATTTTACTTCTGATGCGCTACAAAATAAGGTACGTGACGTTTATAACGTACCTTTTGTAAATGCTGCGGGATGGTACATTCCTAAAAATACGCTAGAACGGATAGGCGGATTTGACCCGATTTTTTATCACTATGGTGAAGATGATAACTATTGCCAGCGAGTACGCTATCATAATCTTAACATAGGGGTGTGTGCCAGGGCAAAGATGATACACGATAGATTACAGACGCCAAAAGAGATTCCCAGTGATTATTCGCCAGCGCATTATTCGTATATGGAACGGGTATATAAGGTGCGACTAGCAGATCTCAATAATGATCTCACCGCAGCAAAGCTTGACGGTCTCTTTAAACGTAAAAGAAAAGATTTATGGAAGGCCTACCTCCGTCTTAATACGGTGTGGATTGAGAGGCGACAGAAGGAGCTCCGTATGTTACATCGCATTCTTCCAGAGATACAAGCTAGTAGAAAAAAGAATAGCGCAGTAGGAGCACACTATATACAAGATAACTCATAAGATCTCCGTGCTATGTCAGACCTTGTTTCGGTTATTATTCCCTTATACAATAGAGGAGATCGTATTATCAAAACGCTACAGAGTGTTCAGGTACAAACGCATAAAAACCTAGAATGTATTATCGTAGATGATGGTAGTACAGATGATGGGGTGGAGAAAGTTTCCGCTTTCGCGAAAGCGGATGCTCGATTTTCTATACACAAACGCCCTGCAGATAGACTTAAAGGTGCAAACGCCTGCCGTAACTATGGTTTTGAGTTGAGTAAGGGTGAGTATATAAATTTTCTGGATAGTGATGATCTATTTTTACCTGAAAAGTTAGAAAAACAAGTACGTGCCTTGCAACAATCTACACATCCATTTTCCATCTGCCAGACACGCATCTGGAATGAAACACGACAAAAGGATATGGGATTGCGATGTGCGTCTATCATCTCAGAACGACCTCTAGACGATTATATCCAGTTCAACATATTTTGGGGAATACAAGCGCCTTTATTTAAACGTTCTGTGATCGAAGGCTATCCATTTAATGAGGAGTTGCAACAATCGCAAGAGTATGATCTTTATATACGGCTATTAGCAAAATATAGTGAGTACCACACAACAGATGAGGTGCTTACTACCATTATAGCACACGACAGTAACCTGTCTACAAGTACTGTGGACAGTGTGCTTAAATTTAAGTCCAACATTAAAGTTAGATTTTCTACATTAAGTATGCTACACGCGCAACTTTTACCAGAAACCCGCTTGTATCTTTTTAATTATATTGCTTCCTATTACAAGCAAATGCTACAGCAGCGCGCCTTTAATAAAGCAGCGATTTGCTTAAGATATATGGTGCCGTGCACGCAGTACCTGGAAAGTTACAAAGATGCCTCTTGGAAGTATACCTTGCGATGGAGTCTTGCATTAGCTTCATTTTTTGTAACTAATAAAGGAATGTCTCTGTTAAAATTTAATTATTAACATGACAGCTGTAGCCTCAAAAGATCTTGACTTTAAAGTCTCAGTAATAATCCCTGTTTATAATGCAGCGGACTACATTGCCAAGGCGATTACCTCTGCCTCAACTCAAGCCGAAGTAGCCGAAGTAATCGTTGTAAATGATGGAAGTACCGATGCGACCACATCCATCATTGAAGCCATGGCGCAGGAGGACCCAAAAATACGTGTGCTTTATCATCCTAGCAGAGAAAATAGAGGTAGAGCAGCATCTCGCAATCTTGGAATCAAAAACGCTACTTCAACCTATATCGCTTTTTTGGATGCAGACGATTACTATTTAGAAAACCGCTTTGAAAATGACAAAGCCGTTTTTGCAAATAATACAAATTGCGATGGTGTGTATAATGCCATTGGGGTTCATTTTTATAGAGAGTTTGATACCGATGAAAAAGAAAAATTAGCACTTACTACTTTACAAACGGTCCCGCATCCCAAAGAGTTATTCTTGACACTTTTAAGAGGGCAATCGGGAAGTTTTAGTATAGATGGTCTTACGGTTAAAAAAAATGCGTTACAGGAAGCTGGCTTTTTTAATGAAGATCTCGTTGTTATGGAAGACACCGAGCTTATATGGAAACTAGCATTGTTGTCTCAGCTATATCCCGGGTTGCTTTCTACACCAGTAGCTATGCGTGGTGTACATAGTCATAATGTTTTTGATAATCAATCCATATACGAGCAGCAGGAATTGAAATTTTATGAATCGCTCTTTTTTTGGAGCACCCGTAAGGGTATGGCTACTCCCATTACCGAACGTTTTCTTGAGCGTATCTGGCTAGTAAAGTTCAATAAAAAACAATCTCTATTTGTACAATGCTTATATTGGACACGATTGGTTATTAGAACACCACAACTTTTAGGAACATCGTTACATTATAAGTATAATCCGCTGCAGAGAGTAAAGCGATTTTTAAAATTAAAATAAGTGGCACTAGCTCCTATTGTTTTATTCACATATAATAGACCTGAGCATACTAGGAAAACCCTAGAAGCGTTGCGAGCAAATGAACTTGCTTATGCTTCTACATTATATATTTACTGTGATGGTCCTACCACAACAGCAACCGCTACACAGAAAGGGCGTATAGAGGCAACCAGAAGCGTAGCAAAAGAGCAACAGTGGTGTGCAAATGTATCTATTATTGAATCTGAGACTAATTTGGGACTTGCGTCATCCATACTTCAGGGCGTATCTACAATTATTAAAAAACACGGCAAGATCATAGTCTTAGAAGATGATATTGTGACACATCCTCTTTTTCTGCGGTATATGAATACGGCTCTTGACGTTTATGAGCGTCATAAAGAGGTATACCACATAAATGGATATACAAATGAGTCAGCGATGCAGTTCTTGGTACCTGATTTTTACTTCTTACATTTTATGAGCTGCTGGGGATGGGCTACTTGGGACGATAGATGGTCAAAATTGCAAAGTGATCACACGTATTACTATGAGCGATTGATTAATAATCCTTCATTACTATCAAAGTTTAATTACAATCATACTATTGCATTTCACAACCAACTCGCCGATAATATATCTGGAAAAATAAACACTTGGGCCATTTTATGGTATAGTACCGTATTCTTTAATGATGGTCTGTGCTTAACAGCAAAAAATTCCTTTGTAATTAATATAGGTTTAGACGGTAGTGGTGAGCATTGCGGGATTGAAGAAGTACCGGATCAGTTTAAGACCAAAAATCAAATAGATTTCAAACAAAAATTTGAACAGCTAGAGGTTCAAGAGAACTGGCTTTCTAGAAAACACTTAGAACTCTACTTTAAATTTGGCAATCAAATTAAAATAGGTGACGTTTTAAAAAGAATTAAGAATAAAGTGAAAAACGTCACTAGAAGATGAAAATTCTGTTTGTAACTCATTATGCATTGTTATATGGTGCTAATAAATCTTTGCTAGACCTTATTGATGGTTTAACTCATCTAGGTGTACATGCAACGGTAGTTATGCCAGAGTATGGAGAGTTATGTGATGTGCTTGAAACGGCTCATATTCCTTATGTAATTCAAAAATTTGAAGATTGGGTGCACCCACCATTAAAATATAAGGGGAGTACAAGCTCACCTGTGGTGTATCTTAAAAAACTCAGATTACGATGGAAGACTACACGCGCCCTATCTCAGAGTCTTAAAGAATTAGAGAAACAATTAGAGGGTGAATCATTTGACATTGTTTATTCAAATTCCTCGGTATTTAATTTTGGGTTTTTATATGCTAAACGTCACAATCTTCCACACATTTGGCATCTCAGAGAGGCACTCACGCACTATAATTTAGAATGGACATATCCTGTAAAGCAGGTAAAAAGAATGTTTGAAAACTCTCAGTTTGTATTTGCTATCTCTCGTTACGTAAAAGAGAATATTGCCTTTGATCATAGCAAAACAAATATTATAGTCGAATATGATAGTATTTTAAGTAGCAACCAGTTATCACAAATAGACTCGGCAATAGCTCTCAAACATAGTAGTAGTAGTAGTAGTAGTAGTAGTAGTAGTGAGCATCTTACTTTTGGAATGGTCGCGCTAGTTCATCCTAACAAGGGCCAGATTGAAGCTGTCAAGGCGCTACACATAGTACATAAAAAATATCCGAATAGTAAACTTAAAATTGCAGGAGGTGGCCATACCTCAAAATTACAAGCTGAAATTAAATCTCTAGGTCTTGAGGAGCACGTAACCTTATTAGGTCAAGTTCGCGATCCATTTTCTGTTTTTTTAAATATAGATGTATTTTTAATGTGTTCACGTATGGAAGGTTTGGGTCGCGTGACACTTGAAGCTATGGCTTGTAGCTTACCCATTATAGGGTATAAGGATGGAGGCACGGCAGAGCTTATAGAAGATACTGTAACAGGATTATTTTATGAAGATGGAGCCATAGATCTTGCAGACAAAATGATGATGCTCATTGAAAATCCAGAGGAGCGACAGCGTCTCGCAAGACAAGGAAGAGCTTTTATTACTAAGGAATTTACTAATGAGTACTACGCAGAGAGGCTTTATAATTACATGAAAACTGTAGTCTAATTTAAGAGACATCTACAGTTGATATTGTAAGTTTGTTTCCTGTGCGTTCGTTAAAAGATCAAATGTTAATACGTTGAAATTACTTTCCATCATTACCGTAAATTATAATGACAACTCTGGTCTGCAAAAAACCGTGAGAAGTGTACAAGAGCAATCTTATACCAACTATGAGCACATAATTATTGATGGCGATTCTACAGATGGAAGTAAGAAATATCTGGACGCGCATCGCTCCCAATTTTCATATGTAGTTAGTGAGCCAGATAACGGAGTGTATGAGGCTATGAACAAAGGGATTGCGCGTGCTCAAGGGGAATACCTCCTATTTTTAAATGCAGGAGATCACTTTTATTCTAAAAATGCATTGCAAGAAGCTGCGCCCCATCTAGACAATGAAAACATTATTTATTTTGATCTTGAAGTTGTAGAACCATCAAAGCGATTTATAAAAGGATATCCAGATACCCTCTCATTTTCATATTTTGTTATAGACACCCTTCCACATCCTGCTACGTTTATTAGAAAGGACGCTTTCGCGAAAGCGGGAACCTATAAGGAAGATTTTAGGATTCTATCAGATTGGAAATTTTTTATTGATGCTATTTGTAAGTGCCAACTTAGCTACAAGCACGTGCCGAAGGTGCTTTCTACCTTTTACTTAGGTGGGATGAGCTCTGATCCCGAAAATCGCACCCTAAAATTTACAGAAAGAGCACAGGTCTTGGAAAATGAGTACGCCCTATACTATCAAGATATTGAAGACACTATTGCGTTAAAAAATACGGTGCGTACCTTTAAAAATTCGAGAATTATTAAAACGCTTGTTAATCTCGGACTACTTAATAAATTTTAATGAGCACACTCGTTTCTATCATAGTACCCTGTTATAAGCAAGCGCATTACTTGAAAGAGAGCTTAAGGTCTGTACAGTTACAAAGTCATGAGCATTGGGAGTGTATTATTGTAAATGACGGCAGCCCAGATCATACAGAAGAAGTTGCTCAGCAATGGTGTGACAGCGATGCTCGCTTTAGATATGTGTCCAAACCAAATGGCGGACTCTCAAGCGCTCGAAATGTGGGGATAAAGAATGCAAAAGGAGCATTTATTTTGCCTCTGGATGCAGATGATATTTTACATCGAGATTACCTGAAAATGACTGTTCCAGAACTCGAAAACAATGAACAGCTCGCTATTGTTACTTGCTACAGTAATTTTTTTGAAGGAACGATCGACAACATTATCCATAAAACAGAACCTATAGGTACAACCTATCACGCTCTTTTATTTGAGAATAATATCATTGCTACTTCATTATATCGAAAAACTTCTTGGGAGCAGGTAGGTGGCTATGACGAGGAAATGAGGCAGGGTTTTGAAGACTGGGAATTCTGGATATCTATATTAAAAGGAGGTAAAGAGTTTATGGTAGTACCCAGCTATCTCTTTAATTATAGAAAGGCCAAAAAGTCTATGCTTACAGATACGCTAGCGCATCATCGTATTTCAAATATGAAGTATGTGATTAACAAACACAGCGAGTTATACCAAAAGCATTTTGATAATACTACGGAGTATTTATTTTTTTTAATCAATATGTATCGTAATACTGAGGTAAAGATTAAATCTTCGATGTCTTACAAAGTGTCAAAATATCTTACATTGCCTTTTAGAAAAATAAATAGCCTGCTAACCAAGAAATAACCCGATGATCTCTGTAGTCATACGAACAAAAAATCAGAAAAATGCCTTGGCTTTTTTGCTCAAAAATTTGTCTGAGCGTTATGCAGAGGACATTGCTGAGGTGATTGTGATTGACAATAATTCTACAGATGGGAGTAGAGACGTTGCTTTGCAATATGAGGCTAGATTTGAAACAATTGAGAAATTTAGCTACGGCGGGAGTGCAAATTATGCTGCCTCTAAAGCCAAATATCCTATAGTCGTTATTTTTAGTGCGCATTCGTACCCTGTGAGTCACGATTTTTTTAAACTGATTCAATCCAAATTCGATGCTAACGAGAACCTTGCGGGCTTACGCTGTTTACACAGTCCTAATGACTATCGTAATTATATAAATAAAGTTTCAGCCAAGGAGGATCCCAATAAGTCTGGGTTAATCTTTTCTGGATCTGCTTTTAATAGAGAGGTTTGGGAAAAAATTCCTTTTCGAGAAGATGTCGCTACGTTTGAAGATAAGGAATGGTCCAAACGTGTACTAGAGGCTGGATACGACATAGATTTTGTGCCCGCTATTTTTAGTTACGAAATCCATAGAAATAAGAAGCAGCACTATTTTAGATTTAAAAATGATATGTTAGGCAACTATCAGCTCTGGCACAATGAAGTGAGCCTATTGTCGGCTGGGAAAGGATTCTTGTATACCGTGTTGCGATTAAAGAAAAATTTAGTGATCGATCTATGGTATGCATTTAAACGATTTATATATACATTGAAGTTTATAGCTAATAAGCCTGAGAAGTTTTAAAAAGTAGATAGTGAGCTTGTTAAAAATTTTAAAAAGAAAATATAGAAGTGTGAGAGTATTTTTAGAGCCTCACGACTTATTCTCGAGTAGAGATAGATGGAAGCTTTCTAAAATTATTAAAGGAACTTCAAAAAAAAGTTTTGTACTTATAAAACCTAAGGGTTATAAAAGTCGGATTAAAATTAGAAAAAATTATACAGATCGTGAAGTAGTTCATTATGTTCTACAAGATAGATTTCACCTCCCTCCTGAGATTATTGAATTAAGAGACGATCCCGTGATTTTAGATTTAGGTAGCAATATTGGTCTTACAATTGTACATTATAAGCATCTCTATCCTAAAGCTTCTATTTACGGCTTTGAAATGAATGAAGAAAATTTTCGATTAGCTAAATATAATACAAAAGATTTTGCAGATGTTTACCTTCATAATCAAGCCGTATGGATTCATAACGATGGGGTTCAGTTTGCATTAAATTCAGATTTTGACTCTTTTTCAATTAAACCAGAATCTGAAAATAGTTTAAAAAATTCTGAAATCATATCTTCAACAACAATTCAAAAAATACTGGATGATAATAGTCTTGGAAATGTAGATTTCTTAAAAATGGATATTGAAGGAGCAGAAGAAGCTATCCTCGATCAAGAAGATCTTGAGTGGCTTCAATCTATAAATTCTTTAAATATTGAAATGCATTTTGATGAAGGAAACGATAAGATGGATCATTACTTGAATATCTTAAGAGATCAAGGTTTTAACGCTTGGAAAAGTAAACATCATTGGTCAAGTATCTTGGCTGTAAGGCAAAATGTACTCTAATATTTTGACCTTGGTGTACATCATTGGAATATGGTAAAGCAAAAAAATATAGATGTCTCTGTAATACTACCGTGTTACAACCAAGCTCAATTCCTTGATGAGACTCTGCAATCTGTTTTTAATCAATCTGTTTCCAATTGGGAGTGTATAATCATAGATGATGGGAGCACAGACCACTCTGCTCAAATAGCAAAGCAGTGGGTTGAAAAAGACACCAGATTTCAATATCACTATAAACGCAATGGTGGACTTAGTAGTGCCCGCAATTTTGGATTACAAAAGGCTAGCGGCACTTATATACAATTATTGGACTCTGACGATATTCTTGAACTAAAAAAATTTGAAAAGCAACTCAAAGACTTGGAAGTAGCTCCCATAAGTATTTGTGATTATACACCTTTTGATCATGTAACAGGCAAATTTAATGAGGGACGTTATTTATCTCCTTTTTTAGATCAAACAGACTATAAGCGAGAAATCGTTTCAGAGTGGGAATACAGAAAGTCAATTCCCTGTCACACAGTGCTATTTGAAAGAAGTCTTATTGAGGCACACAGATTGAGTTTTAAGGAGTCATTAGATAATCATGAGGACTGGGTTTTTTGGGTGCAATTATTCTATTTTGCAGATGGTATTAGCAATAGAAATGAAAAATTAGCAAGATATAGAATTCATAATCGGTCTATGTCCGTAGATTTCGTTGCGATGAAGAAAGGATTTTTACAAGCAGCTACTATATTGCAAGAGTTCTTTAGAGTGCAGAATGATGAAACGCTCTTTCTCATCACTAAGAATAAATATAAAGAGATAAAAAGCAAAGGGGTAACACCTTTGTATTTGAAAATTTATAAGCGTTTGATTGCTCGCTTGTTCAGAAACTATAAGAATGTCAGATAAAGTTAAAGCAATAGCTATACACTTACCACAGTTTCACCCTATTCCAGAGAATGATCAATGGTGGGGTAAAGGCTTTACAGAATGGACAAATGTAAGCAAGGCAAAACCATTATTTAAAGACCATTACCAGCCGCACCTTCCCGCAGACTTAGGATTTTATGACTTGCGACTGGAGGAAGCAAGAATGGCCCAAGAAGCACTAGCTAAGGCAAATGGCATACACGGCTTCTGTTATTATCATTACTGGTTTAATGGTAAACGTATATTAGAAGAACCTCTAAAACGTAAATTAAAAAATCCACAAGAAGACTTTCCATTTATGTTATGCTGGGCAAATGAGAACTGGACACGTATTTGGAATGGTGGGGACACAGACGTGTTATTACATCAAGAATATTCTGAAGAAGATGATCTCAGGCATATTAAAGAACTAATCACCTATTTTAAGGATGAGCGTTACATCAAGGTGCAAGGTAAACCAATGTTTATCATATACAGACCTAAATTATTTCCTGATATAGAAAAGACAATTTCCCTCTGGAGAGAGGAAGTCAAAAAAGCAGGATTCCCCGATTTATATATAGGCTTTGCTAGAACGTTTGAGTACAAAGGAGAAGTGACAAAAGACGGTTTTGACTTTGCGTTCACATTTCAGCCTAATTTTGAAGCAAGACCCGATATACTCAAGAATTCAAAAGTAAAACGTTACTTCTATGAGTTTGCGCGAAGACTCAACCTCCCTTTTCAAAATAAATATAATCTCATATACGATTACGAGGCCTATCGCGATTTACAAATAAACTTAGGCTTTCACAAGAGTACTTATCCTACCGTGACGCCTATGTGGGATAATACCGCTCGCAGGCGAAAAAATTATTTCGTACTACACGATTCTACACCAGAGAAGTATAAGCATTGGCTAAAGCACATCGTAAAAAACTATCCCTGGAAAAAAATGCCAGAGCGATTTCTATTTATAAATGCCTGGAATGAGTGGGCAGAAGGAAATCATCTCGAACCTTGTCAAAAATGGGGAACACAATATCTAGATGCAACTCGTGAAGTTATAGAAGATGAACGCATCTAGCTCTCAGAAACATACTGTTAGCATTTTTATGCTCACCTATAATCAAGAGGCTTATATAGCTCAAGCAATAGAGGGGGTAATTCAGCAAGTAACAAATTTTCCATATCAACTTGTGATAGGAGAAGACTGTAGTACTGATGCAACAAGGAAAATTTGTGAAACGTATGCGAGTAAACATCCAGATAAAATTAAGGTATTACCTGCCTTAGCAAAAAATATAGGTTTAATTCAAAATTACTTGCGCACTATTAAGAGTTGTGATGGAGATTATATTGCGATATGTGATGGAGATGATTATTGGACTGACACTCAAAAACTTCAAAAGCAAGTAGATTATGTAAGGAACAATCCAGAGTGTAAAATAGTCTATACCAATCACACGAGACTATATGCAGATGGTAGGACTCAGACCGATGCTACATTTTTTAAAAGCCCAAAATCAACCTTTGAAGATTTAATTCAAAACAACTTCATACCCTCAGTAACCGTTCTTTTTAAAAATGATCAGAATAGTAAATCACTTCCCGATTGGATTTTAAAATATCCTTATGGAGATTGGCCCACCTATCTATGGACTTTAAGGGATGGAGGCACTATTGGTTATATAAATGAAGATACCGCTACGTATAGAATGGACATAGGTACCTCAGCTGGACTTATTAAAAATACGAGTACCTTACTCAAAGTCAATTTAAATATTCTTTTGGATATGCATCAAGATGCGTCTTTTGTAAGCCAAAAACCTTCTATAGAAAACTCGATTAAAAGACAGCATCTAGCACTTATGACAAGTTATAATCGAGAGCGTAAGTTTCTCTCTGCGAGTCGTTACTTGTTAAAAAATGTTGTAAACTCCGACAAGAAACTACTTACGCTGAAGTTATACGCCTATTCTCTTTTTAAAAAAATCAAAAACCAGTAGTACGTCAAGAGTTTGAAAATTCTAACTGTAGCCATACCAAATCATCATTTCTTTCAGTGGGTCAATCAGCTGGAAGTATCTGGTTTTGAGGTGTATTGGTTTGATATAAATGATGGTGGTCCTCCTTCAGATAGTATTCCGTGGGTGAAACAGCTCAAAGGATGGAAGCTAAAATGGGATTTTCCTTTTCGCATTTTCTTAAAAAAAAGATTGCCAAAGGTATATCGCTGGATACAGCAATATAATGAGAATGAGGTTGAACACGC
>CAWUIT010000058.1:0-12623 GCA_963922345.1 uncultured Dokdonia sp.
GCAGAGTTGCAGCACCCAAGTTTTGAAACTCGTATAGCCATTATTAAGCAAAAGCTTTACCAAGATGGCGTAGAAATGCCAGAAGACATAGTCGAGTTTCTTGCAAATAACATTAAAACAAATGTGCGCGAGCTAGAGGGAGCAATTATTTCACTCATCGCTCACTCATCATTTAATAAAAAGGAAATCACTCTAGAGCTAGCAAAAAAAATAGTTGATAACTATGTAAAGCATACTAAGAGAGAGGTTTCTATAGATTATATTCAAAAAATTGTATCCGACTATTTTCAAATGGATGTCGAGACGTTACAATCTAAAACGAGAAAACGCCACATTGTTCAAGCGCGTCAACTAGCTATGTTTTTTGCAAAAAAACTTACCAAAGCATCTCTCGCAAGCATAGGGTCACAAATTGGTCAACGCGATCACGCAACAGTACTTCACGCTTGCAAAACGGTAGATAACCTTGCTAGTACAGATAAGCAATTTAGAAAATATGTTGAAGATCTTGGTAAAAAATTAGCAAGCTAGACGCTGTGAATTGAAAAATTATTCAATATAAATTAACAAGAGTCTTGGATAGAAATTCAAGACTCTTTTTTTTTGCTTTCGCGAAAGCGTATACACCTCAAAATCATATTCTAGGCAAATCGCTTTCTTCATCTTTAAGGGGTAGTTCTGATTTTCCCATTAAGAATGTATCTACTTGATGAGCTGCCTGCCTACCCTCAGATATTGCCCAAACAATTAAAGACTGCCCTCTACGCATATCGCCAGCGGCAAACACACCAGAAACGCTAGTTGCATAATTAGAAGCTTTAACATTCCCTCGCATATCGGTCTCTAGATGAAGTTGATCGATAAGTGTTTTTTCTGGCCCCGTAAATCCTAGTGCTAGAAAGGCAACATCGCAGTCCCACTTTTTTTCAGAATTTGGTATTTCTTTTAATTTTTTTTGTCCAGCTTCGTTAGTTATCCACTCTACCTCTGCCGTAATTAGGCCAGTAAGGTTTCCAGCAGCATCTCCCACAAACTCTTTAGTCGAAATGCTAAAAACCCTGTCTACACCCTCCTTATGAGAAGAGCTTGTTCTCAATCGCATAGGGTAATATGGCCAAGGTTGTTCTGCTGGACGCTCGATAGTAGGTTTGCTTAAGATTTCAAAATTAGTGACATTTTTAGCCTTCTGACGATTACTAGTACCAATACAATCTGAACCGGTATCACCACCGCCTATAACAATTACGTTTTTATCGGTAGCAAGTATCTCTTCTTCCCATCCAGATAGACCATCTTGACGCTCATTATTTTGTTTTAAAAAGTCCATTGCTTGATAAACTCCCTTTAAATGAGCTCCTTTTATAGGAATTGATCTCCTTAAGGTTGCCCCTCCACAAAGTACAATAGCATCATAATCATTCTTTAAGGTCTCTACACTTACATTATTACCTACGTGTGCATTTGTTTTAAAAATAATGCCCTCCTCCTCTAAGATCGCAAGTCTACGATCTATGACGGTTTTCTCCATTTTAAAATCTGGAATACCATAGCGTAATAGTCCGCCAGGTTTTGCGTCTCTCTCATAAACGGTCACAAGGTGTCCTGCTCTATTAAGTTGTTGTGCGGCTGCGAGTCCCGCAGGCCCTGAACCAATAATAGCTACCGATTTATCAGTGCGATTACTTGGTGGATTTGCCGTAATCCAGCCTTCATTAAAAGCCCGTTCTGCAATATTCTTTTCGATATTTTCAATACTTACTGGATCTTCATTTATACCTAAGACACACGCCTCTTCACAAGGAGCGGGACATAGTCTACCTGTAAACTCTGGAAAATTATTTGTTGCGTGTAAAATACTTGCCGCTTCCTTCCAACGCCCCTTGTAAACAGCATCATTAAAATCTGGAATTAAATTACCTAGGGGACACCCAGAATGACAAAATGGGATGCCACAATCCATACATCTACCTCCTTGTTTTTTGAGCTCTGGCTCTTCAAGGGGTACTGTAAATTCTTTATAATTCTTTAATCGCTGCTCTGGCGTAATGTACGTTTCATTCTTACGTTCATACTCCAAGAATCCTGTTACTTTTCCCATATATTTCTGCCCTACTTTTAACTTAATATAAAAATCCCTCTCTTTCAATTATTCCGCACTTAAACGCTTTGCTTTTCTTTTTCTAATCTTAAGAGTGCTAGACGGTATTCTTCTGGTAACACTTTTGTGAAATTTCTTATCTCCTTCTCCCAATTTTCCAATAATCGCTGCGCAAATGGTGATTGTGTAGCGTTATAGTGATTTTCTATAAGCTGTCTCAGCTCAGTCTTATCTGCAGGCTCATCTACCTTTGTAAAATTGAGACCTTCCGAATTAGCTTTTCGCGAAAGCGAAAATTCTGGATCGTACACATAAGCAATACCACCGCTCATTCCGGCTCCAAAATTTCTTCCGACTGCTCCTAATATGACAGCTACTCCGCCAGTCATATACTCACAACCGTGATCACCTATACCCTCTACTACAGTTTTTGCACCTGAGTTACGCACACAAAAGCGTTCTCCCGCTTTACCATTGATATATCCCTCACCGGCAGTGGCCCCATAAAATGCTACGTTCCCAATGATGACATTCTCTTCTGGAATAATAGTGGCCTCTACAGGCACCTTAACAATAATCTTTGCACCCGATAATCCCTTTCCTATATAATCATTTGTGTTTCCAGTAACGACTAGGGTGAGACCTTGTGTTGCAAAGGCACCAAAGCTTTGCCCTGCAGATCCTTCAAAATTTACTTTAAGTGTATTTTCTGGAAGACCACTTGCTCCATAGATTTTTGAAATTTCATTACTCAAGATTGCACCTACAGCGCGATCTTCATTAGTAATTTTGAGATCTAATGTTGTTTTTTCCTTTCTAAAAAGCGCGGGGTGCGCTTGAGAGATTATTTTGAAGTCTAAAGATTTTTCAAGATCGTGGTCCTGCTTTTCTGTATTATATAAAGGCTGTCCTTTTGAGGTATCTACCTTATGTAATATAGGTGTGAGATCAAGGCCTAGCGCCTTGTACTGCTCGATAGTATTATTGCGATCCAGCTTTTGCACTTGACCGACCATTTCATCTACGGTTTTAAATCCAAGCTTTGCCATAATTTCACGTAGCTCTTGCGCTACGAAATACATAAAGTTTACTACGTGCTCAGGTTTCCCCTTAAAACGTTTTCTAAGTTCTGGATTTTGAGTGGCAATTCCCACAGGGCAAGTATTGAGGTGACACACACGCATCATAATACAACCAGAAGCTACTAATGGCGCCGTTGCAAATCCAAACTCCTCTGCTCCAAGTAAACAAGCTATCGCAACGTCTCTACCTGTTTTGAGCTGGCCGTCACATTCCAGTTTTACTCGACCGCGTAAGTCGTTCATCACTAGCGTTTGTTGTGCCTCTGCAAGGCCTAGCTCCCAAGGTAAACCCGTATGCTTTAATGATGTTAGAGGAGTTGCTCCTGTGCCTCCGTCGTGTCCAGAAATGAGAATCACATCTGCTTTTGCTTTTGCCACACCTGCTGCTACTGTCCCTACTCCTACTTCAGAAACTAACTTCACATTAATGCGTGCCTCACGATTTGCAGATTTGAGATCATATATTAATTGTGACAGGTCTTCAATCGAATAAATATCGTGATGTGGTGGAGGAGAAATTAGGCCTACGTAAGGTGTTGAATTACGCGTTTTTGCAATCTCTGGATTAACTTTAGCTCCAGGCAACTGGCCACCTTCACCAGGCTTTGCCCCCTGCGCCATTTTAATCTGGATCTCAGAAGCATTTGTGAGGTAATTTGAGGTAACTCCAAAGCGACCCGATGCGACTTGCTTAATAGCGCTATTTTTCCAATCGCCATTTACGTCTTTATAGAATCGATCTTGATTTTCACCTCCCTCACCAGAATTAGATTTACCATCAATACGATTCATCGCAACAGCTAGGGTCTCGTGTGCTTCTTTACTGATAGAACCATAAGACATAGCCCCAGTCTTAAAGCGCTTTACAATAGAGGTCCACGGTTCTACTTGATCAATATCAATTGGATCGTAATTTGTAAATTCAAACAATCCTCGTATAGTCATAAGTTGTTTTGCTTGATTATTTACTCGATCTGCATATTCCTTATAAACTACAGGTTTATTACTTCTAACAGATTCTTGAAGTTTTGCTATCGTGAGCGGATTAAATAGATGAGCCTCACCATCCCTTCTCCAGCGGTATTCACCTCCTATTTCTAATGGAAGGTCTGCTGCGATATCTTTTTTTGCATAGGCTGTCTGATGGCGCTTACTTATCTCTCCTTCTAGTTGATGAAGTCCAACTCCCTGTATTCTGGTCACTGTACGAGGAAAATACTTAGTTACAACCGTCTTACTTATTCCTATACATTCAAAAAGTTGAGAGCTGCGGTAGGAGTTTAAAGTAGAGATACCAATCTTATTCATCACCTTTAAAACACCTTTTCCAACGGCTTTATTAAAGTTTTGAATAGCTTCTTCTACCTCAACATTTGCTAGTGCTAGATCTTCTGGGTGATTTTGGATAATCTCATTGACCATATAAGGATTAATCGCACTAGCTCCATACCCAAATAATAGTGCAAAGTGATGCACCTCCCGTGGCTCTGCAGACTCAATAATGATGCTCAAGCTAGAACGCTTCTTGTGTAAACCCAAACCATTATTTACATACGAACAAGCTAATAGGGCAGGAATAGGCGCATATGCTTCTGAGGTATTTCTATCTGATAAAATTATAATGGTAGCACCGCTTTCTATCTGATTTTGTACCTCTTCTAATAAATTTTCTAATGCCTCTTCCAGACCATTATGACCTCTAGTTACTTGGTATAATATAGGTACTGAAACAACCTTAAAAATATCGGTATCAAGACTTTTAATTTTGTCAAGATCTTGTTTTGAAATCACTGGATTTTGAATCTTTAACTTTTTACAGTGATCTGCTTTTATTTCAAAGATGTTTGAATCTGCTCCAAGCGTAAGCGATATATCTGTGATAAGTTCTTCCCGTATACCGTCAAGAGGCGGATTTGTAACTTGCGCAAAAAGCTGCTTAAAATAATTATAAATGAGCTGCGGTCTTTCTGATAATGCAGCGATGGGAGCATCGTTACCCATAGAACCTATAGGCTCTTTAGCATTTGCTGCCATAGGTAAGATGATGGTATTGATATCCTCTTGAGTGTACCCAAAAGTAAGTAAGCGCTTTGTTAATGGTGCTTCATCTAGAAAAAGTGGGCATTCGTTATAAGGGATATCTTTAAGATGGGTGAGATTTGTGTCAAGCCATTTTTTATAAGGATGTCTATTTGCAATTTCTTCTTTAATTTCTTCATCATTTATGATCCTTCCTTGCGCCATATCGACTAGAAACATTTTTCCAGGCTCTAGACGTCCGTGTAATTGTACATTTTCTGGAGCTATGTCTACAACTCCTATTTCAGAAGCCATAATAACATAGCCGTCTTTAGTTACAGAATATCGAGATGGACGTAAACCATTGCGATCTAGTACAGCTCCTATATAATTACCATCTGTAAATGGGATTGAAGCGGGACCATCCCAAGGCTCCATGAGACAAGAATTAAATTCATAAAATGCCTTTTTTGCTTCAGACATATTTTGGTTTTTTTCCCAAGCTTCTGGCACTAACATCATCATGACCTCTGGCAAAGATCTACCCGTCATAAGTAATAGTTCTACCACCATATCCATCGAAGCGCTATCTGATTTTCCCGGCAATACAACAGGCAGCACTTTTTTAATTTGTTCCCCAAAGAGAGGACTTTCCATAAGCTCTTCACGTGCATACATTCTAGTTACATTACCTCGCAATGTATTGATCTCCCCATTATGACACATATACCTAAAAGGTTGAGCAAGGTCCCAGGTGGGGAACGTATTTGTAGAAAATCGTTGGTGCACTAGAGCCAGTCTCGTAACTACTCTTTTGTCTAGCAGATCCTTATAATAAACCTTAATATCTTGAGGCATTAATAGACCTTTATAGATGATCGTCTTGGTAGAAAAACTGGGTAGATAGAAGAAAGAACTTTCAGAAAGTTTTGAATTATAGATTTTATGCTCTGCTATTTTACGAGCGGCAAATAGTTTTAAATTAAATTCAAAATTAGGAGTGGGTGTGTGTTGCGCTTTCGCGAAAGCGGGATTCTCTTTAGAGCCTTTATAAGAGACAAATATTTGCTTTACAAAGGGTTCTGAAGTTTGAGCAATCTCACCTAAAACCGAAGGATCGACAGGTACATCTCGCCATCCTAAAATAGTTATTCCCTGCTCTTTGAGACTATCTTCAAAAACAGATATACAATAGGAACGCTGGTTATCCTTGCGAGGTAGAAATACGTTACTCACCGCATAGTCTCCTGGCTTAGGTAAGTGGAAGTCGCACACCTCTGTGAAATACTCGTGAGGTATATCAATAAGGATACCTGCCCCATCTCCCGTTCGACCATCTGCACTTACAGCTCCGCGATGTTCTAACTTTTCAAGAATTTCTAAAGCTTTATAAATTATATCATTAGATTTTATTCCCTTTAGACTACAAATGAAGCCTGCTCCACAAGCATCGTGTTCAAATTCCTTTAAGTATAATCCCTGATCTTTAAGCATACCTTTTTGATTAAATAATGTCTATTTCTTCCACAATATAGACCTACTCTCTTGAGCTTCAAAGCGTCGCTAGTATTATTATGATAATGGGATTTTACGCTTAAAAAAATTTCTATTACGTAATAAATGCCTTGATTTTTTATCAAATTCAAAGTCTTAAAATTTCATAATAAGTACAAAAGTGTTAGCGCTATCTCAAATATTACTAGTTTTTGTTACGAAAAATCTAACGATTTCAAGATTATCTGATGATACTTAAATTTAAAAGAAGTGAAAATCTCATAAAAACCTCTATTAAATTATTATACCCTAAAAATTATGGGGTCATAATTATTATAGTCATAAAAATTATAAATACCCCTATTCTTTTTGGGGGTCATTTATGAATTAGAAATATATTTGACGAAAATCAACTAAAAATTAACTTATGAAATCATTTTTACTCCTTCTGTTTTCTGTTTTGGGTATTTCTCTTACAATTGCTCAAGATGATGCGGAAGAAAAAAAGAGCTTTTCTATCGATGGAAGCTTAGATGTCTATTTTAGACAAAACATTTCTGGACCCAATGGCTCCAATGCCATTGCTCCTGCTACCTCTTTTGCAAACCTCAATGGTTTTGCCCTAGGTATGGCAAACGTAATAGGCTCTTATGAGAGCAGCAATGGCAAAGTAGGTGCCGTTGCAGATCTTGTTTTTGGACCTCGTGGAGAAGAGGCCGTTTTCAACTCGGCTCCATCTTCTAACATTGTCAACCAACTATACGTGTATTGGAATGTTTCTGAGAAGGTAAAACTTACACTTGGGAACTTTAATACATTCCTAGGCTATGAGGTTATTAGTCCCACGGCAAATTTTAATTACTCTACCTCTTATATGTTTTCATATGGACCATTTTCTCATACCGGCATAAAAGCAGATTTTACATTTACTGAGGACTTGAGCGGTATGCTTGCTATTATGAATAATACAGACTTTACAGAATTTAATCCAAATAACACGTATACACTAGGTGCTCAGATAGGATATAAAGGACAGTATTTAAACTTTTTATATGGAGAACAGCTAGGTAACACAGAACCAACATTCCAAGTAGACTATACGGGTGGTTTTGATGTTTCTGATACGTTTTTCTTAGGTATTAATGCGACATATAATGATACAGACGGGTCTAGCTTTTACGGTGTTGCTTTATACCCACAATATAAAACGTCTGACTCATTTACGATTGGATTGAGGGGTGAGTATTTTGGAGAGACAGAATCAGGTGTTGGTGCCTTGGGAGTGTATGATACAAATGGCGATGCTTCTGTTATTGCAGCAACCTTAACGGGTAGTTATGAAATAGGAAACTTAATTATTAAACCAGAATTACGTCTAGATAGCGCAAGCGAAGATGGAACATTTGTAGATGCAGACCTTGATCCTAGTAAGTCCTTGTCTTCATTTTTAATTGCTGGTATTTATAAATTTTAATCAACTATACAAATGAAAAAAGTAGAAGCAATCATCCGTAAATCCAAGTTTTCGGCAGTCAAAAAAGCACTGCACGATGTAGGAGTAAATTTTTTCTCTTATTGGGATGTCACAGGATTAGGTAACGAAAAAAAAGGTTCTGTTTATCGAGGAGTAAGCTATAGTACCAGTGATATACAACGTAGGTATTTGAGCATTGTGGTAAATGATGATTTTGAAGAGATCACTGTAAATACCATTATGGAATCTGCAAGAACTGGAGAGGTAGGTGATGGTAAAATCTTTGTGTCTGATGTTAAGGATTGCTATCGCATAAGAACGGGCGAGCAGGGCAGTCAGACGTTGAAATAAATTATTAAAAAATTAAAGAATACATATCAATGGAAATAGTAACTATTAATAATGTATGGATGATGATCTGTACAGGCCTCGTCTTTTTTATGCACCTCGGTTTTTCCTTTTTAGAAATAGGACTTACCAGACAAAAAAATACGATAAACATATTGTTTAAAAATATCTTTATCATCACGGTGGGTTTGCTCCTATACTGCCTAGTAGGTTTTAATCTCATGTATCCAGGTGATTTTAATGGATTTTTAGGTTTTGCAGGACCTGGCATAGGCCTAGGTGACATGCAAAACTCATTTACAAATGCAGATGGAACTCTTTACGGAGATGGCGGCTACACCTACTGGACAGATTTTCTCTTTCAGGGGATGTTTGCCGCAACAGCTGCAACCATTGTATCTGGTGCTGTTGCAGAACGTATTAAAATAGGCCCATTTATGATTTTTGTTATTCTCTACGTAGGTCTTGTTTATCCTATTGCTGGCTCGTGGAAATGGGGCGGTGGTTTTCTACAAACGTTAGAGACACCATTTTATGACTTTGCAGGATCAACTTTGGTCCACTCTGTAGGGGGATGGGCAGCACTTGTCGCCGTATCTTTACTAGGGTCACGCATAGGTAAATTTGATAGTAATGGTAAGCCTCAGGCTATACCTGGTCACAATGTCCCACTAGCAACCGCTGGAGTATTAATATTATGGCTGGGATGGTTTGGGTTTAATGGAGGTTCTGTATTATCTGCAGATCCAAGTTTAACGTCGCTTACACTCGTAACTACATCTCTAGCAGCGGCTGCAGGAGGGGTTATAGCATTCTTAGTTTCAACATTAATGTATAAAAACTATGATCTTACCATGTTTCTTAATGGAATTTTAGGTGGTCTTGTGGGCATTACAGCAGGTGCAGATGTGATGAGTCCAACAGATGCGATTGCAGTAGGAGCTATTGCAGGTGCTCTCATTGTATTTGGTGTTGCCCTTGTAGATAAACTTCGCTTAGACGATCCTGTAGGTGCGATTGCTGTTCACTTAATATGTGGTATTTGGGGTACACTCGCTGTAGGGATTTTTGGAAGTTTAGCCAGTGGTGCACAATTTGTTAGTCAACTTATAGGCGTGGGCTCTTATGCAATATTCTGTACGGTCACATCTTTTGTCATCATTTTTGTTCTTAAAATAACCGTAGGAATACGAGTTTCAGAAACAGAAGAACTTGAAGGCTTGGACCCTCATGAGCACGGAATGAGCGCTTATCCAGATTTTAGATTAAATGAGCATTAATTTTTTGCCCTTATTCTTAAAGAAACCCAGTCAGTAATGGCTGGGTTTTTTGTGATTGTAGGTTACGCTTTCGCGAAAGCGTATAAGAATACTTACCTTTCAATAAAAAATTATGAGCAAAACAAAAATTTTGATGGTCTGCTTGGGAAACATCTGTAGGTCACCACTTGCCGAAGGCATTTTGAGATCAAAGTTAAGTGACAAACGCTTCTATATAGACTCTGTAGGGACTGGAGACTGGCACGTGGGAAGCGCTCCAGATACAAGAAGTATTGATGTAGCTAGAAAGAATGGTATTGATATTTCAAACCTAAAAGGTCGACAGATCACAAGCGAAGATTTAGATACGTTTGATTATATCTATGTAATGGATCAAAACAATCTAGAAGATGTGCTAAAAATGGCAACTACTGACAAACAAAAACGAAAGGTAAGAATGATTCTAGACACTATTTTCCCCGCTGAGAAAGTAGATGTGCCAGACCCCTATCACGGCAGCTCAGAAGATTTTAAAAAAGTGTTTGAGATGCTGGATGCTGCTAGTGACAAGATTGTAAAGCAATTAGATTAAGTACTATCCCTGTACTTTGGGATGTCAAATGCCGTGGGAGAAAATTAGAGTTGTACCATTACATAAAGCTATTTATATTGCATAAAAGCACCGAGCCCTAAATCAACAACTTATTATAAACTTCAATGAGCACATTTACCACAACAGGCAAGCTTTACTTAATTCCTACAACCTTAGGTGACACAAACGCGCTAGAAGTGATGCCTATTTCTGTAAAGAAAGTGGTTGAACTCGTGAGCACTTACATAGTGGAAAATGAAAAAACAGCTCGGAGATCTATTAAAGCTATATCTCCAAATAAATCACAGCCTTCACTTACCCTTTTCCCTCTTAACAAGTATACAGATATCTCTGAGATCCCTTCTTATTTAGAACCTTGTATGCAAGGAGAGCCGGTAGGTTTACTATCTGAGGCAGGTGTTCCCGGCGTTGCAGATCCTGGCGCAGAGGTGGTCAAAATTGCACATCAAAAAGGCATACAGGTAGTACCGCTTGTAGGTCCATCCTCCATTTTAATGGCGATGATGAGTAGTGGGATGAATGGACAAAACTTTGCCTTTAATGGGTATTTACCTATTGATCAAAAGCAGCGCAAACAGGAGTTAAAACGCTTAGAGAAACTCTCTTCAGAGTTAGGACAGTCACAACTTTTTATCGAGACACCTTACCGAAATAATAAAATGCTAGAAGATATTTGCAGTACAGTTCACCCCGATACTCAAGTTTGCATTGCGTGCGATATCACGTTGTCTACAGAATATATTGTGACTAAAAGTGCCTCATTCTGGAAGACTAATGCTCCAGACTTACACAAAAGACCAGCTATTTTTATAATTCATAAAGGCTTTTAAAGTTAAACATCAACCTTTTAAATTTGAAGGTTTTGGGTATTTACGTTTTATATTATAGACCATAGGTTCGAGACCGTTTACTTTTATTTCCATCATTTCTTGAAGTAAACGCCCTAATTTACCATCTGGAAATCCTTTCTGACGAAACCACACAAAATAAGATTCTGGAAGGTCCACAAGATAACGGCCTTTAAACTTCCCAAAAGGCATTTTATAATGCGCTAATTCTATGAGGTGTGCTTGTGCATCGTTTTCTAAATGAGACATTACTTGTTCTTTTTTAGTACTGTCTTTCCTTCTATGGTAATAGCTGACCCCTTAATTAAATAGGTCGATGTAGGCTCTTGGTATTTAAGAAACTCCCACTTTGCTCCATACATGGATTTAAAATCAATGTCAAAATCTACAGACTTAATAGGATAGTGATTCCATCTAGGATGTGTTACCTCATACTCATTTGTCTTTGAGGGTGATGGACTCGCATAACCCCAATAGTGTTCTGAAATAAATTCCATCTCACTACCTTTTGGTATTGTCTCTTCTTGAAGCGCCGCAGTTGCCTTAACAAATTGCCATCGTTTATCCTTCTTCCACTGGTAAGAGACCTCGCGTTCGGTATTTGTTTCTAGCCAATGATGTTTCATAGGTAGTGTCTCATAACTCTCATTATAGAGTGCATTTGCTACAAATGAGATTGCTGGCTTGGGAACGACTTCTTTTATAAAAACAGCGCCCCGTTTCCACAGATTGCCATCTTGTCTTTTAACATAGAAGCGTAGATTCACTTCTTCAAAGTTTACGTGAAATGGAATTTTTATACCTTTTATTTTGGTATCCGTAAATAAAAAAGCAATTATACTTACGTAACACTTTCCTTCATAAAAATCTAGCTCTGTACCAAAAGGGACATACTCCGCTAAAAGATCTGGCGAAACTTCGTAATTTATAAAAACCAATTGACGCCAGGCGGCTGTTAGAAAACTCATCTTCCTTTTTAGTTACATTCTAGTGTATACATTCTCACCATTAATAAAGGTTTTACTCACCTTTAGGTTAGGAATCGCATCTTCATCTACAGTCATAATATCTTGATCCATTATTATAAAATCTGCAAACTTACCTGCCTCTATACTCCCTTTTTCATTTTCTTCAAAGTTTGAGTAGGCTGCCCATATCGTCATCCCTTTTAATGTCTCCTCTCTGGACAACGCATTTTCCATTTGATACCCTCCTTCTGGATATTGCTTCAAATCTTTACGCGCCACCGCTGCATAAAAAGTATAAAATGGAGATACTTGTTCCACAGGAAAATCTGTCCCTAATATGACGAGTCCGGATTGCTCAAGAAGGTCTTTATATGCGTAAGCACCTTTTATACGCTCTGCTCCTACTCTATCTTCTGCCCA